>JBBSIW010000008.1:0-18055 GCA_038231895.1 Solirubrobacterales bacterium
AACGCGTGCTCGGCCTTCCGCCCGAGCCGCGGCTGGACAAGGGCATTCCGTTCTCCGAGCTGCGTGCGAAGGAGAAGGCGGCGGTGTCGAGCTGATGGACTTCGAGCTCTCCGACGAACAGCAGTTCCTTCGCGACGCCGCCCGGGGCGCGCTCTCACGCCACCACACGGTCGCCTCGGCTCGCGAGGCCCTTGACGGGGGTGCACGGCTCGACCTGTGGGACACCGCGCGCGAGGCCGGGTGGCCGGGGCTGCTGATCGGCGAGGCCCACGGAGGTGCCGGGCTGGGCGGCCTCGACGCCATGCTGGTGATGATCGAGTGTGGTCGCGTGCTGGCACCGATCCCGCTGCTCGGCCACGTCCCCGCCAGCGGCCTGCTCAACGGCGCCCAGGGCCACGATGAGCTGCTCAGCGCCCTGGCCGAGGGCGAGCGCCGGGCTGCGCTCGTGCCGGCCCAGCCCCCCGGTGACCTCGACCCGGGCTGGACCGTGGACTCCCCGCGCGGCCAGGCGCGGCGCCCTGTCCCGCGCGCCTCCCTCGCGGATGGCGCCGCGACCGTCACGGGCATGGTTTCGTGGGTGCCCGACGCGCCCGGTGCGGACGTGCTTCTCGTCATGGCAGCCCACGAGGATGGATCGCCAATCGGCATCGTGGTCGACTCCGACCAGCCTGCGGTCACCATCGAGCCCGTGACCCGCTATGACGCCACCCGCTCGCTAGGCCACGTGCACCTCGACCAGGCCGTCGGCACGCCACTCGAGGTGGACGAGGACCAGCTCTGCTCGGCGTGGTACCTCGCGCAGGGACTCATCGCCGCGGAATCGCTGGGCGCGGTCGAGGCGGCCCTGGAGTCCTCGGTCGCCTACGCCAAGGAGCGCTTTACGTTCGGTCGGGCCATCGGCTCATACCAGGCAGTCAAGCACGCACTCGTGGAGGTCCTGCGCCTGCGTGAGAACGCGCGCTCGCTCATCTACTACGCCGGATGGGCTCGCCAGGATGCGCCCGAGGAGTTCCCGCTGGCGGCCAGCGCCGCCCGCGTCGCGGGGGGCAAGGCGCTCGACTTCGCGGCGCGCGAGCTGATCTCGGTGTACGGGGGGATCGGTGCGACGTGGGAGCACGACGCCCCCCTCTACTTCCGGCGGGCGCAGCTGTCGCGCCGCCTGCTGGGCGGAAGCGGCGCTGCCACCGACCGCGTCGCCGGCCTGCTGCTGGCGGGCGCCCGCGCCGCATAGCGGCGACTACTGCCGGTCGAACCCGAAGCGGTCGGCCAGGGGAAGCAGAGCCGAGCGGGGGGCGAGGCGCCCGGCAATGCCAGCCGCCTGGTGCTTGAGCGCGGGATACACCAGGCGCTTGCCCTTGCGCATCCCCTCCACACCCGCGTGCGCGGCATCGCGCGCGCTGACCCACGCGAACGATGGGGTCGCGGCCTCCGCGGACTCCTTGCCCGCGGCCTCGAAGAACTCCGAGCGCACCGGCCCGGGGCACAACGCCGTGCACGAGACCCCGGTGCCGCCCAGGTCCGTGTGCACGGCCTCGGAGAAGGAGATGACGAACGCCTTGCTGGCACCGTAGGTGGCCTGGCCGGGCAGGGGCTGGAAGCCGGCAATCGAGGCCACGTTGAGAATCGCCCCCGAGCCGCGCTGCACCATGGCCGCGAGGAACGCCGTCGTGAACTCGTGCACTGCGACGACGTTGAGCCGCACCTGCTCCAGTTCGCGATCCACCGGCAGGTCCTGGTACTTGCCAAACGTCGAGAAGCCGGCGTTGTTACACAGCCCGTCGACGCGAAGGTCCCCCTCGCGCAGCGCGTTGACCAGGCGGGTGCGCTGCGCCTGTAAGGAGAGATCTACCTTGCGGGTCTCGATCTCGACGTCGCAGGTGCGCTTGATCTCCTCGGCCAGCGCGTCGAGCCGATCCTTGCGCCGTGCGACCAGGGTCAGGTTGTGGCCGCGCGCGGCGAGTTGGCGCGCAAGCTCGGCGCCGATGCCCGACGAGGCTCCGGTGATCAGCACGGTGGCCTGCGGATCAGGCTGGGGAAGGCTCATGGACGCTCGTTTCGTTCGGGGGTCGGGCACCAGCCTAACCCTCCGTAGGCGTTCGGGGTCTGCCTTTCAGTCCAAGGCAAGCACGGCCTCCGAGGCGCCACGCAGGTCGGCCACGCGCTGAGCCTCGTCCTCGAGATCCGTGCGTGCGATGCGCCCGAGCTTCTCGACCGTGATCTCGGCCCTCTTTCCCTTGGCCTTGACCCGCCAGAGGCCGGCGAGCCTGCCGTCCCCGAGCACGGCGCCGGGGCTCGCAACGGGCCGGAACAACCGCTTGCGCAACTCAGCTTCGGGCGCGAGGAGCGGCCGGTTGGGCTTCTGGAGGTAGGGGTCGCCGGGCGATGAGGCGGGTGCCCTTCGCCTGCCGCGCGGAGGCGAGATCGCCGACGTCCTCGCGTAGCAGCCAGCCCATGCGCTCCCCCACTGTGGCCTCGGTCAGGTCGCCTTCGATCTCTTCCCACAAGCGCTTGGCGTGGGGCTTCGCGACGCCGGCCCAGTCGGCGAACTCCCCCGACGTAGCGGGCCCGTAGAAGTGGAGAAAGCGCTTGACCGCCTCGTGGGCGGCCGGGACCCGACCGGGCTTGCCGAGCACGTAGCGGCGCTCGGAGTCGAGCCGGACCCCGGCCTTCACGGTCCCGTAGCGCCACAGCATCGGGCGACGTGATGGCTCTTGCACCCGCTGCACCAGGGCATCAGGTCGGCGCCGACTCGCTGGCGGAGCTCGTCATGGAGCTCGTTCTTGCTCAATGCGCGGCCGCCGTTCAGCGCCCCCTTCGTCGCCTCGGCTACTTCCGCGAGCGTGTCGGTGGGAGCGAAGGCTTTCTCGGCCGCCAGCCACTGGACCTGCTGGCCGAGCTGGGCGCCGAGCTCATCGTCGTCGGTCGAGATCAGGGCGCATCGTAGAGCGCGAAGTCGTCGGGTGCGAGCGCGTGGATAGCGCCTCGCACGATGTGGGCGACGACGAGATTGCCGCTGTTGGCCGCCTCGTCGTACGCCCCTCGCGTGAGGCCGGCCCACCGCGCCGCGAGCGCGAGCAGGGCCGCGTCGCGGGAGAAGTCGGAGGCAGGGCACGCCGGCGGCTTCGGCGATGCTTCCCGCCTCGCGGCTGGCGAGGCGAGAGCGGGCGAGTCGAAGGCGAGGATCTGCTCAGTGCCCACCGGGGCGAGGCTAACGAGCAACGAAGTCGCTTGCAGACGATGCGCGCCGCTTTGGTCTCGAAGAAGGACGCGGACGCAAAGAATTCGAACCGCCGGCCAGCTTGAAGTTGAGGCGGCTCTTGTCGACACGGCACCGCCACCCGTCTATCAGCAGATCGCTCCAAAGGCGAAGGACCTGCGGGAGCTTGGGATGAGTCACAGGGCGATCGCCGAGATGCTCGACGTTACTGACAAGACAGTGGCAAAAGCAGTCGGGTGGTGCGGGCCTGCGTCGGACTCGCGAGCGCAGCACTGAGAGAATCGAGTAGCGGCGTGCCAGCAGCGTGCGAGCGCACGCGGCCCCTACGCAGCGCGGCTGGCGACCGAATCAGGGAGAAGACTGGGCGGCGCCTGGTCGCCCTTGCCGTGCTGAGCCCGAAAGCGACAGCGGTCGACGAGCGTCTGCGGATCCTGCTCGCGACTGTCGCCGAAGAAGCCGTCGATCCAGTAGCCGTTAGGTGCAACTTCGGAAATGGCCTGGTTCATGAGTCGGCGCATGGTGTCGTCGGCTCGGAGATAGAGCGTGGGCACCGGCGGAGTGTGTCCGTGCCGGCACTTCCACCAGTACCGTGAGACTGTGGTCACCACGACGTCGACACCGCGCCGATGACGGCGATTGAGCAGGAGATCGCGACCTGGGCTGCGACACGCCCGGCGTGGCAGCAGGCTGCCCTCCACAAGCTTGGCACGGGGCAGGCCTTCGATCAGACGGAGATCGAGGCGATCGCGGCCCAGCTCAAGGCCGGCACACAGCCTAAGGCGACGCCGCTGAAGGCAACCGACGTCCCCGGAGCCCGGGCCGCTGGCGCCACGATCTCGCTCCGCTCGATCCGTGACGTCACCAACGTCAACGCGCTGCTTGACGCGCAGGTGCTGACCTTTGGCATGAGGGGCCTGACCGTCGTGTATGGCGACAACGGCAGCGGCAAGTCCGGCTACGCCCGTCTGATCAAAGACGCCGTCGGCGCCCGGCACCAGGAGGCGGTGCACACCAACGTGTTTGCCGACACCGCCGGGCAGCCGCAGAAGGCCGAGATTGAGTTCGCGAGCGCTGGAGCGGACAAGTCATCGACCTGGCCCGGTGCCGTCAGCAGCGAGCTGCGGGCCGTCAGCTACTACGACGAGGCGTGCGGCGACGCCTACATCGGCGGTGACTCAGAACTGACGTACCGGCCGTCCGCGCTGGTGATGCTCGATGGCCTGATCGCGGTCTGCGACGCCGTCCGTGCTGTGCTCGACGAGCAACTCCGTGACAACCAGGCCACACGGGGGCCGCTGCCAGCTGTGGCGCAGAACACCGACGCAGCTCGCTTCCTGTCAACGTTGTCCGGCACAACCACCAAGACCCAGCTCGACGCCGTGTGCGCAGTGCCGCCTGACGCCAGCGAGGCACTCGGCGCCCTGATCCAGGAGGAGGCCCGCCTCCGTGCCACCGATCCGTCGAAGGAACGCATCCGACTGCAGACGTTGGCCGCCAAGTTTGAGACCATCGCCAAGCACGTCGAGGGACTGGCTGCCGGACTCGGCGACGAGAAAGCCACCGAGGCGACGGCCGCCCGTGACAAGGCCATCGAGCTTCGGGCTGCGGCCACGGTCGCCTCCTCGGGGACGTTCGAGGCCGAGCCAGTACCTGGTGTGGGGAGCGACACCTGGCGCGCCTTGTGGGACGCCGCCCGGACGTTCTCCGAGGCTGAGGCGTACCACGATCGCCACTTCCCGGTCACCGGAGCTGCCGCCCGGTGCGTGCTCTGCCAGCAGGAGTTGGCCGCCGTCGCCTCTGGTCGACTTGAGCGTTTCCAAGCGTTCATGCAGGACACCACCGCCCAAGAGGCCGCAGCCGCGGAGCAGGCTATGGAGCGCGCCGTCAACGCGGTTCGGCTGCTTGAGCCAACGCCTGCGCACATCGCCGCGCACCTCGTCGAGATGGAGACCGCCGAAGCGGGTCTCGCCAAGACAGTGTCCGACTGGCTCCAGGCGGCCACCGCCCGCCGGGCGTCGCTGCTCGCCTCCGTGACCGGCGCCCCCGAGACTCCATTGCCATCGCTGAACCTCGCCGCACACGCGCTGTCCGCGAAGGTGGACGAACTGAAGCCCGCCGCCGCGTCGATCGACGCAACGCAGTTCCAGGCGTCGCTCGCCGACACCGTCACCAAGAAGGAAGGCCTCGAATCCCGCATCGCGCTCGGCCAGCAGCTCCCCGAGATCGAGGCCGAAATCAAGCGGCTGGCCGAGCGCGCCAAGCTCGACGAAGCCAAGCGCGCGACCGACACCACCGGCATCACGCGCAAGGCCTCGGACCTGACGGACGCCCACGTGACCTCGCTCATCCGCGACTGGTTCACGCGTGAGTCAGACCGTCTCAAGCTTGAGCGCATCGAGCTCAAGAAGACCGGCGGCCAGAAAGGCAAGCTGCGCCACCGTCCGGCGCTGCTCGGCGCGAAGGCCAACAAGCCCGTCGAGCAGATCCTCAGCGAAGGCGAGCAGACCGCGCTTGGCCTGGCCGGGTACTTCACCGAGGCGCATTTCGACGACAGCAAGTCCGCGCTGGTTCTCGACGATCCGGTCACGTCCCTGGATCACATCCGCCGCGGACGGGTCGCGCACCGGCTCGCCGCGCTCGCACAAGACCGGCAGGTCATCGTCTTCACGCACGACGTGGCGTTCGTCGGCGACCTGCGCCAGGCCGCCGACGAGGAGCAGGTCGGCTTCACCGAACGCGGCGTGCTGCGCCGCGGCGACAAGACCCCGGGCCTGCTCACCGACCAGCACCCGTGGAAGGCCAAGGACGTCCCGCGGCGATTCGACGAGCTCGCGCAACAGCTGGCGCGCATCAAGCGCGACCGAGCCAGCTGGGGCCAGGACGTCTACGAGAAGGAGTGCTCCGACTGGGCGGGCAAGCTCTCCGAGACCTGGGAGCGCCTGATCAACCTCGAGATCGTCTACGCCGTGGTAGACCGCGGCACCTCCGAGGTGCGGCCCAAGATGTTCAAGCTGCTGGTCCGCATCACCGATCAGGACGACCGCGAGTTCCAGCAGAGCTACGGGCGCATCTCGGGATGGGTGCGGCGCCACGACAAGAGCCCCTCGACCAACTACGTCGCCCCTGAACCTGCCGAGCTGGAGCAAGAACTTGCGTTCGTCAAGACCTGGTTCGACCGCGTCAAGAAGTACCGCAACTGACGGATCCGTGAGTCCATCCACCGACCCCACCGTCCTCGCCGACGCTCTTGCAGCGCTCCGAGGCCACGCGGTCGCCGTCACTAAGGTGAGCATTGAGCAGAGCAGCAGGCCGGGTCTCTACGCCTTCTATGCCTCACCATCGACCTGAAAGCACCTGGGCCTCGGCAAGCCCACTGACGACCGGCCGCTCTACGTAGGCAAGGCCGAGAACACCCTCGCATCCCGCGACGTCGAAGGCCACTTCGGCATGCGCAAACGTGGCGCCCAATCCCCGACGGGAAGCTCGACGCTGCGACGCTCCCTCGCCGGGCTGCTCGCCCAGGAGCACGGCTACCGAGGCATGCCGCGCAACCCCGCCAACCCCGGGCACTTCTCGAACTTCGGGCTCTCCGTCGAGCACGACGACGACCTGTCCGCATGGATGCGCAGCCATCTGCGCCTGGCCCTCTGGCCACACCACGTCGTGGCCGCCCTCGACACCGTCGAGACTGACGTGCTGAGCGCGCTCCTGCCGCCGCTCAACCTCGACAAGATAGTCACGCGGTGGCGTGATCAAGTCAAGGCCGCGCGGAAGGTGCTGGCGAACGACGCACGCGCATGGTGAGCGGTGACCGAGCGTGTCCGGAGGGTCCGCGAGCGGTTGGCGCTTCAGCTTCGCCTGCGCCAGCCGAAGAAGGCCAATGACCGGAGCCAGGCTAGGCTCATAGCCGCATGCGAAGCATCCCTGTTCCCCGGGCACCGCCAGCCAGCTCGCCCGCAGTGCGAGCCGTGATGCGCGGGAACCGGAAGTTCGATACCCGTCCGGAGACCGCCGTCCGTTCCGCGTTGCACCGGGAAGGCCTCCGGTTTCGCAAGCATGCGAGGCCGCTTCCGAGCTTCAACTGCGTCGCGGACATCATCTTCAGACGTCAGCGCCTGGCCGTGTTCATCGATGGTTGCTACTGGCATGGCTGCCCGGAGCACGGAACGCAGCCGCGAACCAACGCCGAGTACTGGAGCGCGAAGATCGCACGGAACGTCGAGCGCGATCGGCGCAACGACGCAACGCTCTTGGACGCTGGCTGGCTAGTCGTGCGGGTCTGGGAGCACGAGAACCCCGAGAAAGCCGCTGGGCAAGTACTTGACCTCATACGGACGCGCCAAGTTGATGCCTAACTTTGACGAGCATCATTGGCGGGCCGAGACCAGTTGGACGGGGTCGGCACCGACGCCACATGGGGTTTGGACGGCCTTCAACGCCCCCGGCGTCAGTGAGTGGTTCCGGGATCGACTCGAAGATCGCGTCCCGGGCTGCGCGTTGCTTCAAGCGGGAGTCGTGCAGGGGCTCCGGGAGACTGGACTCTCGGAGGCTGAGCTACTTACCAGCGCCCGGAAGGTGCTCGGTCGTGCGATCCGCCCTGCCTCACTTGATCGCCTGCTCGAGGCACACGTGGAGTCGTCGGCGTGGAAGGTCGCGTTCACAAACCTCGTTTCAGGGCGGTTCACCGAGATCACATTCAAGGACGCGTACGACAAGCAGTTGGACCTCGTGGGTGTCGAGCTGTACGAGGACGTCGCGGCGCGCAGCTTCCTCGACTTCCGGCTCACGGCACCTGACCCCCCGGACGGATTTGAGCTGAGCATCAACGTCAAGAACGCGGGCCGGCAGATGCGACAGGCGCAGCAGTTCTTTGGCCTCGAGCCCGAGGACACGCTCCCAATGGCGACCTACAAGGTGTTCGGCGCGGAGGCAGCGCCGATCCCGCCGTTGCTGTACGCCTTCTTGGTCGACTGGACGCTGCTCGACCGTCTACGGCAGACCTACTGGCAGGACGTTCTCAGTGACGACGAGCGAGCCGCGTTCCGCCTTCTCACGTCCTTCAAGGGGTTCTCGCGCGATCTTGAGGACGACTTCATCACCGCAACGGTGGACGGCCGGCTCGCCCAGTTGCGAAGCGGGGTCGGGTACTCATGCGGCACCGAGTTGCCATTCCGGGTGATCTCAGCGGCGAGGTGCCACGCGATCTTCTACGAGCAGCACCGACGCAGTCCTTATGTCTATGTCCGGCGCATGAACACCGACCCGAACGTTCACATCAGCGTTGCTGACGAAACGCTCGCATTCAGCGAAGTGATCACGAACCACCTGTCGACGCCGCGAGGCCGAGCGGCGCTTCTCGAAGGCCTGCGCCGGACCAGGCCCATGCAGATACCTAATCCGCCGCTGTAGGCGGGTCGTTTAACTACGCGGCGCTTGCAAGCGGCTCGCCAACGTCATCGAGACGCCTCAAGTTGTCCGAGATCGCCGTGGCCATCACCGTCGCAAGCTGCGGTGGCACAGCGTTACCTAGCTGTCGCTGCTGCTCTCTGCGGGGTCCACAAACCTGAAACTCGTCGGGGAAAGTCATGAGCCGCTTGATCTCCGGCTCGCGGAGCCTTCGGCTATCCCAGTGGAACGGCCCGACCCACGGCCCAGGCTGGGCCTGGATCGTCGGAGACGGCCGATCGGGATGAAGTTTCAGGAGAAAGGTCCAGTAACGGGTCCTCCACTTGAACCGTGGCTCCGGATGCCCGCGCTTCTCCGTCCAGAAGAGGTAGTTGTCGCCGGGAGGAACCGCTCTCAGCTCCTCCTCGAAGGTCCCGGTCACCAGCTCCTCCGGCTCGGGCGGGTTGTCCTCAGACTTGAGGCCGGACAGTGCCTTTGACGCGGTTACGTGCGGAGCCAGCGTCTCGTCCCAGCCGGTGCGCGTCTCGTGCGGGCCCGAGTGTGTCGCAGCTGGCCACGAGAAGTTCCAGAGAGCATTGGGGCAGTCGAGCAGGTCGTCGCGGATGCCGACGGCGAAGAGGCGCTGCCGGAGCTGCGGCACGCCGTAGTCGGCCGCGAGGATGACCTTGTAGTCGAATGAGTATCCGGCTGCCTGAACCCGGCGCACAAAGCGCTCCAGGACCGCCCGGTTCTGGTTCCGATAGGCCAGGCCGTAGACATTCTCCATGAGGTACGCCCGCGGGCGTACCACCTCCAGCACGTCAACGAAGCAGTCGAGCAACGAGGCCTTGGGGTCTTCGCCGGCGCGCTTGTACGCGAGCCAGTAGCCGCTCTTCGAGAACGGCGTGCAGGGCGGCCCGCCATGGAGCAGGTCGATCTCCCCCGGTTCAGCGTTCGCTGCCTCGAGCACTCGGACCGGATCGAGCTGGACGATGTCCGCGAAGATGCGGTCCTCAGTCAGCCCAGGGAAGAAGCGGCCGTGGTTGGCGCGGAGGGTCTCCTGGGCGATCCGCTCGTTCTCGATGGCGGCAACCGTGACGAAGCCGGCCGCCTCGCAGCCGAGGTCGAGGCCGCCTGCGCCGGTGAAGAGGCTGATTCCCCTCATGCCTTGACGCTAGCGGTCAGGGGCACGCGACACGCGCGCGATCTGGGTGGAGTTCGGTCCGCGACCGTCACGAGATCCGACCTTGTCCGCCGACGTGGATTGATACGTTCTGTCTATCATGGCTCCCGGACGGTCCTTCACGCTCTCCGAGCTCGCGCGAGACCTCAACGCCCCCCAACATCGGCTGATCCACCTGTGCGAGAAGGGCGTCATCGCTCCTGATGTGGAGGATGCCCGCGGCCGCGGATCGAGCCGCCTGTTCTCGGCTCGCAACCTCCTGGAGTTCGCGATCGCGCTTCGGTTGCGTAGGGCGATGCTCCCGGTTGCCGCCGCCGGGGCGGCGCTCCGAGTCCTTCGGGCGTTCGAGGGCAGGCTCCAGCGGGAGCTTCCTGGCTTCTCACTTCCCGAGAGTCTGCGCGAGGATCGCGCGCCGGATCTGCGGATCATCGTTAGTGACGGGAGCACCATCTACTTCTCGTTGGGCCGGCCTGGCGGCGAGACCAAGGTCTTCGGCGGGGTTTCGCTTGACCAGATCACGGGCGATAAGCCAGCGTCGATGAAGGCTGCCACGATCGCGGCTATGCCTGCGGGGAAGGGCGCCGGGGCCAACGGATTCGGCGGACCAGAGGGGAGTCGTTTCGTCCGGCTGGAGCTGAGCGTCACCGAGATCGCGCGAGACCTGCCGCTGGATTAGAGGCATCACGGCAGCCTCGTCTTCCGTCCGGTAGATGATAGAGACTATCTATCATAATTGGCGGCCCAGACGCGCAGGTGGCGACTTCGGCAAGCGAGACGGCACCCGGCGAGGATGCCGCGCTGTTCAAGCTTCTCGACCACATCGCTGTCGAGCTGGCCCAGGAGTACGTGCGGCTTATGGAAGCGGCAGCCGAGACCGAGCCGCCAGCCCACTCGGATACCGGGGCCGGCCTGCGATGAGGGCAGCTGTCTACGCCCGCTACAGCTCCGAGAACCAGCGCAAGGAGAGCATCGACGATCAGATCGCCGCGTGCCCGCGCCTGGCTAATGAGCGTGGCATCACGATCGTCGACGACCATCTCTACGCCGACCAAGCCCAGTCTGGCGCCCGGACGGACCGGCCCGCGCTCGCGGCGCTTCTCGCGGCCGCGCCGAGCGGAGAGTTCGAGGCCGTCCTGGTCGACGACCTGTCTCGGCTTGCGCGCGACAACTACCTGATGCTCTCGGTCATGGCGGAGCTCAACTTCGAGGGTGTACGAGTCGTTTCGGTTGCCGACGGGCTCGACAGCGACGACGACGAAGCGACGCTGGGAATCCAGATCCGCGGCATCTTCAACGAGCTTCAGGTGCGCGATCTCAAGACGAAGACCCTGCGCGGCCAGCGCGGCCAGAAGGAGCGCGGCTTCTTCGTCGGAGAGCGGACGTTCGGCTACCGCTCCATACCGGTCGGCGAGATGCGCATGGACAAGAAGGACCGGCCACGACCCGACGGCTACGGGATGGAGATCGAGAGCCGCGAGACCGCGGTTGTCCTTCGCATCTTCGCGGCCTACGCCGATGGGCAGCCCTTGACGAGGATCGTGCGCGGCCTCAACGAGGAGGGAGTGCTGGGACGGTTCAAGACGGCCAAGGGCTGGTCGCCGGCCACCATCAGCCGCATCCTCGACAGCGAGAAGTACATCGGTCGCTGGATCTGGAACCGCACCGAGACTCGCCGCGACCCGCGCACCGGTCGCAGACGGCGGATCGAGAAGCCGGAGTCGGAATGGATCGTCCGCGGCGACGAAGCCCTGCGGATCGTGCCGCAGGAGCTGTGGGAGTCCGTCCGAGAGCGGCGGCGCGACTCGCGGCGCTCCTGGCCGGGGGGAAAGGGGAAGCGTGGCTTCTCGGCCGAGCAGGGAAGTCGCCAGCGCCAGTTCCCGACCCACCTGTTGTCGGGCACGATGGGTTGCGGGGTCTGCGCCGCAGCCGTCGCCCAGGTCAGCGGCAAGTCCGGTGGTTACTACGGCTGCCTCGCAGCCACCAAGGGCTCCTGCGACAACAAGATGCTCGTTCGACGCACGCTCACTGAGAAGATCATCCTCGGCACCGTCCGCGAACGGATCGCCGACAGCGATCACATCGGGTACGTCCTCAAGCGGGTCGAGGAAGAGGTCGCCAGGCTCCGATCCGAGGCACCCGAGACGCTCCGCCTCAGAGAGGCGGAGCTTGGCGCCGAGGAGCGCCGCCTCGCCAACTTCCTCGACTTCATCGGCGAGGGCCGCGGCGGTCGCGCCCTGGCTCAAGCGCTGTCCGAGACCGAGCGCAAGGTCGAGACTCTGCGTGAGGAGGTGGACGGCCTCCGCCGGGCCAGCGACAAGGTATTCCGTACCCCGCCGGTCGAGTGGATCGAGGAGCGCATGACGAAGCTCCGAAGCGTGCTCGAGCAGGGCACCCCGCGCTCCGCCCTACTCCTGCGTGAGCTGCTCGGCCCGATCCGCCTCGAGCCGGTTCCCGTCGATGTCGGCCGCCCGTACTACCGAGCCCTGACCTCCATCGACGCGCTTGCCCTCATCGAAACGCCCTCCGAAGGCGAGCGTCCGGAGGGCGGTTCGAATCTTTGCCAAAGTGGAGGCGGGGGGAATCGAACCCCCAACTCGGCGTTGCAAACGCCGCGTGTTCCCGTTAGCACCACGCCCCCGGCGCCATTGGAGTCTAGGACGGGAGATCCGGGAGGCGGAACCCCCATGGACATGCCAGCCCCGCCGTGCAGGCACGGCGGGGCTGGCTTGCGCTCACTCAGCGGCCGGTTAGTACGGACCCGGTCCGCCGGGACCCGGTCCATCCGGCCCACCCGGCCCGTGCGGTCCACCCGGTCCCGGATGAGGCAGGGAGGCCAGGGCGTCTACGACCTTCTGCGTCGGGAGGCCGAGCGCCTTGGCCAGGGCGGCAGCGTGCTGTGTGCGTCCCTGGTCGTGCTTGGCCCGCTGCATGGACTCGAGCTTGGTCAACGCAGCCTTGACCTTGGCAACGTCCACGCTGAGCGTGCTCGCGATGCTCGCAGCCTCGGCGTTGAGATCCTCGCTCGGACCCCGCCGGTTCGCGGCATGCTCGGCGTCCTCGGCCTTGGTGAGGGCGTCGCGGGCCTTGGCGACATCCACGCCAAGCGCCGTGGCCAGCGCCTGCGCCTGCTCGGCCTCGTGGTTGCCACGGCCCTTGGCGTGGTCACCGGGACCGCCAGGGCCGCGCGGCCCGCCTACCTTTTCCATTGCCGTCCGCAGGGCCGCCTCGGACACGCCCAGCTTCTTTGCCAGGGCGCTGAGATCGGCGCCACGAGGGCCCGGAGGGCGGTTCGGCATCGTATTCGTCGAGTTTGCCGCGACGGCACCGCCGTCGCCCTGGGTACCAAGCGCGTAGCCGGCGGCGACGAGCGAGGCAGCAGCCACCACCGCGGTGACCTTGCCTGTGGACATCTTCATCTCACGACCTCCTTGGGTTTGGGTGCCGGAGCCTTCGCCGGCTGTGCAATGACCACACTGCTCTACGCGCCTAAGACGAGCCTATGAAGGGCGTATGACTGAGCAATATGAGGGGCCTCCCGCACGGGTCGCCGGGTGAGGCTAGACATGCGAGAGCACCGTGGATCTCGCGTCCACGACATCGTGTGAGCCGTCGTCGAAAACCACCACCCCGCCGTGAGGCAGCCAGCGGCGGGCGTCGTCGGGGCCGGCGAGCAGCGCTGCCTTGGCCAGCGTCTCGGCCTCCAGCGCCGTCGGCGCCAGCGCCGTGACCTGGACGATGCCGGTGAAGGCCGGTCGGCCGGTCGAGGGATCCAAGATGTGATGGGCGGGTCGGCCGTCGCCGTCCAGCCAGCTTCGCTTGCCGATCCCGCTTGTCGCGACGCCGGCGTCGACGAGCTCGTACTCGTGCAGTGCCTCGTCACCGAACGGACTCGCGACCCTGATCGACCGCGGCATGGCGCCGCTGCCCCCGACACGCACGTCGCCCGCGCAGTCCACCGCGAAGCTCGCGTGTCCCCGCAGCGCGTCCCCGAGGACGTCCGCGAGCAGCCCCTTGGCGATGCCACCCGTATCGAGCTTGATTCCGGGCGGTCGAATGACCGTGTGGTCCTCGTGGTCAACGCGGACCGCGCGCCAGCGCAGCGAGCTGCTGGCCTGCGCCGGTTGGCGCGGGGCCGCCAGAGCGAGGGCGATCGCAAGGGGAAGGGAGACACGATGGTCACTGCGATACCCCGCGTGCTCGAGCTCGGTGAGCAGCGTCGCGTCGACGAGGCCCCGCGTGCGCGCCGCCGCCTCGACGGCCGCCTCTACGAAGCGCACCATCGTCGCGCTCACCGGCACCCGCTCGCGCGGGTCGGCGTTGAGACGGCGGAGCTCGCTCCCGGCGACGAAGCGGCTCAGGTCCTGGTTGCACTGCAGCAGGCGCCGCTTTGCCTCCGACACCGCCTGCGCTGCGCTGCGCTCGACACCGGGCCCGAGCACGTGCACCGCGGCGTGAGAGCCGAAGCACGCGAACCGATCGCTGGCCTCGGGACCCAGCACCGTCACGGCATCTCCTTCGAGCGTGACGGTCACGACTGGCTCGTGGTCACCGGCGCCGGTGATGGCGTGGAGGGTTGGGCCGGCGCAGCGCTCTGGTCGGCGGAGGACGACGTGTCGGTGGAAGAAGCCGTCGAGTCCTGGGTCTGCGGGCTCGCCGTCGCACCGGGGTCGGCCGTATCCGACCCGGCCGCTGCGGCCGGGACGGATACGCCAGCCTTGTCCAGGGTGCCCACCGCGGAACCGGCCGCATTGGTGGAGGAACCGGAGGACGCCGTGACGGCAGGAGCCTTCGCGGCTGGGCGAGCGGCAGCCAGCGCCGGGTCGTGGCCATTGGAGAGCTGGACGAAGATCGTGGCCCACGCGGCGATGAACAGGGCGACCGTGAGCCCCACGGCGCGCACGCGGATGCGGCGTATCCGCTGCGCTCGCGCCCGTGTGCGCTCCTGCGCGAGCCGACGCGCCTCCTCCCGCGAGGGCCGTCGGACAACGTCGGGATCGGGTCGGGGCTGGGCTGACTGCATCGAGCTCACCTCTGATCGGGTGGGGTGCTGGCAGGACGATCCCCAGCCTCGCCGCGGAAGGTAGGAGAGGCCTAACCCGCGCCTAAGCCGAACGTAGGAGTGTCAGCGGCGCTAGGGCGAATGGGCTCCTGTGCCCGCGACGGCGTCGGGCTCGGCAGCGCGGACTCCCGTCGCAGCACCGAAGCTCACGCGAAGCAGGGCCCCGCCGCCGGCGGCGTTCGCGGCCGTGACGAAGCCCCCGTGGGATTCCGCGGTCTGGCGGACGATCGCCAGTCCGAGACCGGACCCGGGCATTCCCCGGGCATTCTCTGCCCGGTAGAAGCGATCGAAGACGTGCGGGAGGTCGCTCTCGTCGAAGCCGGGGCCGCGGTCGCGCACGGACAGGACGCCGTCGGCCAGGGCGACCTCCACGGTGCCGCCGGGGCGGCTCCACTTGCGGGCGTTGTCCAACAGGTTCGAGACGGCGCGGTTGATGCGGTCGGGCTCTCCGGTGACCAGCGTGGGCTCGAGGTGGACGTCAAACGAGAGCGCCGTGGATCGAGTGCGCGCCCGGTCGACGAGCGTCGCGGCGATCTCGTCGAGTCTGACGTCGTCGGTCGCGGCGGTCGGCTTGGCGCCTCGCGCTAGCTCGATCACGTCGCCCACCAGCGCCGTGAGCTCGTCGAGCTCGCCGATGATGTCCGCCCGCAGGCTCTCGCGATCGGCCTCGGGCAGGTGCTCGGCGTCCTCGAGCACCTGGATGTTGGCGCGCAGGCTGGCGATCGGGGTGCGCAGCTCATGGCTGGCGTCCGCGACGAGCTGGCGCTGGGCCTCGACCGCCCGCTCGAGCGCGTCGAGCGTCGTGTTGAAGCTGCGGGCCAGACGGGCGAGCTCGTCCTTGCCGCTCGCCTCCAGTCGTTGGGCGACGTCCGGGTTGGCGGCGAGCGTCTCCGTCCGCCGTGTGAAGCGCGCGATGGGCGACAAGGCGGTGCGCGCCACGAGGATGCCCAGACCGGCGGCCACGGCGATCCCCGCGGCTCCGACCAGGACGAGGACGAGCAGCAGGTTGCCGAGCACGTTGTCGACCTCGGTGAGCGGGCGCGCGACCTGTACGGCCCCGCGCGGCCCGGTCCCGATGGTCAGCACCCGCAAGTGGGTGTGGTTGACGTGCGTGTCGCTGAGGTCACGGCCGCTCCCACGTGCGGCGATCGCCTTGGCCCGTGAGCTGGTGGGAAGCTTCGACGTCAGTCGGAAGGCGTGGTGACGCCCCCGTTGGGGGCGATGACCTGGAGCTGACCCGAGGGGCCGCCGAAGGGCACTCGCGGAGACTCCGGGGGCTGCCCGGGACCTGTCCCAGGGCGATCGGGGGCGCCAGGCCCGTGCGGGCCCCCCGGGCCGTGATCGCCGTCGTGGCGCTCAAAGCCGCCCCGATCCATCATGAAGGGCTGGGTTCGCTCCGCCAGCGCGGTGTCCACCTGGCCGCGCAGCTCCGAGCGGACCGCGACGTAGACGGTGATCGCCACCGCGATGACGGTCACCGCCACCGCGGCGGCGGCCGCGGCGCCCATGCGGTTGCGCAGCGTCATGGCTCTCGCAGCACGTAGCCGACGCCCCGTACCGTGTGCAGCAGCGAGCGAGCGCCGGCCTCGTCGAGCTTGCGGCGCAGGTAGCCGATGTAGACGCGCAGCTGATTGGACGCGGGGCCGAAGTCATAGCCCCACACCCGGTCGTAGATGAGGCTGTGCGGGAGAACCCTTCGAGGGTTGAGCATGAGGATCTCGAGCAGCTGATACTCGGTGCGCGTGAGCTCGACGAACGCGTCGCCCACGCTGACGCCGTGCCGGGCGCTGTCGAGCCCGAGCTCCTCGAAGCGCAGCGCGTCAGGGTCTCCCGTGCCGCCGTTGCGCCGCATCAACGCGCGCAGCCGGGCCTTGAGCTCATTGACATCGAACGGCTTGACGAGATAGTCGTCGGCGCCGGCATCGAGCCCGTCGACGCGATCGGCCACGGCGTCACGCGCGGTGAGCATCAGGATGGGGACGCGATTGCCGT
Source organism: Solirubrobacterales bacterium (assembly GCA_038231895.1). GTDB lineage: Bacteria > Actinomycetota > Thermoleophilia > Solirubrobacterales > Solirubrobacteraceae > JALYZC01. Next base: position 16,837 of record JBBSIW010000008.1, read on the forward strand.
CTTGGCGCAGGCGCTGGCAGACGCCGATGCCATCGAGATCGGGCATGTTGATGTCGAGCACGATCGCGTCGGGGGCACCGGTGACGGCCTGGGAGAAGCCGTCGTGGCCGCCGTCGGCGCACGCCACGTCGTATCCGCCGAGCGTGAGGGCGCGGCGCAGCGCGTCGCGAACGGCGCGATCGTCATCCACGACGAGGATCTTCATGCGTGCATGTGACCCGTGGGACTCGCCATGGGCCGGTCTCCTACGTTCGTCTTAGGGCGCTCTTACCTGCGATTAGCCCGGTGGTCGGACACTCGCCGGCATGACGACCGATCCCGGCCCCCACCTGTTCTGGATCACGAGCCGTGCCGCCGGGAGCGTCGCCTTGATCCTGTCCAGCGTCGGCGTGTGCCTCGGGCTCGCGATGGGCACGAGCTGGCTGAAGCGGTCGTGCCGCGACCTGCGCAGCACCCACGAGGTCATCTCGCTCGCGACGATGGCGGCGCTCCTCGTCCACGGACTGGCGCTGATCGGCGACCGCTTCCTGCACCCTTCGCTGGCCGACGTCGCGATTCCCTTCGTCAGCGGCTACAAGACGATCTGGACCTCCATCGGAATCGTGGGCGCATGGGCGATGATCGTCCTCGGTCTCTCCTACTACGCGCGCCGCCAGATCGGCCAGCAGCGGTGGCGCACGCTGCACCGGTTCACGGCGCTGGCGTGGGCGCTCGGCGTGATCCACACCCTCGGCGAGGGCACCGATGCCGGCGAGGCGTGGTTCTTGGGAATGACCGCCGTCGTCGTCCTCCCGGCCCTGGCCCTCCTCGTCGGACGCATGAGTGGGCTCGGGCGAAGTCACGGGGGCGCCGCCGCGCCCGCGCAGGGCATCGGCTGAGGCGCCCTTTGCGTGAGCGCCGGCTCCGTGCGAGCTCGGGATCGAGCGCGTGCTCGAGGCGGCGCGCCTGCGCGGCTACATCCAGCTGCCGATTGCGTAGAGGCCAGCGTTACGCGGACAGCGAGCTCAACTCGGCGCGTGCAGTGCACGCGAGGATCACCTCGGCAACGCGGGCGGGGTCATCCCACGTCGGCACGTGGCCGCAGCCCGCGAGCTGCGCGGTCTCGACGCCCTTTGGCACACGCGCGGGAGGGCTCACGAGGCGGTCGTACTCGGCCCAGGCCAGGGTGATCGGCACGTGGATGTCCGCGAAGCCGTCGAACACGGTCCTGCGCATCTCG
>JBBSIW010000009.1:0-18047 GCA_038231895.1 Solirubrobacterales bacterium
ACGTGCGAGGAGCATGGTCGGCGCGGTGCAAGAGCCTCAGCTGGACACGTGCTCGCGCACCATCGCCAGGAAGCGCTCGTGCACGCGCGGGTCGCCGCTCAGCTCCGGGTGGAAGGCGACGGCGAGCAGCGAGCCCTGCCGCGCGGCGACGGCGTGGCCGTCGAGCTCGGCGAGCACCTCGACTGCCTCACCGTGCTCCTCGATCCACGGGGCTCGGATGAAGACGGCTCGCAGGGGGCCTCCCACGAGGCCCGCCATCTCGACATCGGCCTCGAACGACCGAGTCTGCCGGCCGAACGCGTTGCGCCGGGCGCGAACATCGATGAGCCCGAGATGGTCGCTGTCGAGCATGATCAGCCCCGCGCAGGTTCCCAGGATGGGCGTGCCCGTCCGCGCCAGGGCCAGCAGGGGCTCCGCCAGGCCCTCGCGTTCGATTCCGAGCGCCATCACCGTCGACTCCCCGCCGGGGATGATCAGCCCGTCGAGGCCATCGAGGCCTGCGGGCGCCCGCACCTCGCGAGGCTCGGTGCCCAGCGCTCGCAGCATCCGCCCGTGCGCCTCGAAGTCGCCCTGCAGCGCGAGGACACCGATCACCGGAGGCATGTCGCCGGGTCGGCTACCAGCCGCGGGAGGAGAGCAGCTGCTCGCCATCGAGCATGCGCGCGTCGAGGCCTGTCATCGCCTCGCCGAGACCCTCACTGGCGCGAGCAACGCGCTCCGGGTCGGCGAAGTGGGTCGTGGCCTCCACGATTGCCCGGGCTCGCGGCTCGGGGTCCTCGGACTTGAAGATTCCCGAACCCACGAACACGCCCTCGGCTCCGAGCTGCATGACCAGCGATGCATCGGCGGGGTTGGCGATCCCACCGGCGCAGAACATGACGACCGGCAGGCGGCCGGCCTGCGCGGTCTCCCGGACCAGATGCAGCGGGGCGCGCAGCTCCTTGGCAGCGGTGGCCAACTCCTCCTCGGGAAGCCCCTTCAGGCGGCGGAGCTCACCCATGATCGCCCTCAGGTGGCGAACTGCCTCGCTGACGTCGCCCGTGCCCGCCTCGCCCTTGGAGCGAATCATCGCGGCACCCTCCCCGATGCGCCGCAGCGCCTCGCCCAGGTTGGTCGCGCCGCACACGAAGGGAGCCTTGAAGCTCCACTTGTCGATGTGGTGCGCCTCGTCGGCGGGGGTGAGCACCTCGGACTCGTCCACGTAGTCGACCTCCAGCGCCTGCAGCACCTGCGCCTCGGCGAAGTGGCCGATCCGCGCCTTGGCCATGACTGGGATCGACACCGCCTCCTGGATCCCCCGAACCATCAACGGGTCGGACATGCGGGCGACGCCGCCGTCGCGGCGGATGTCCGCCGGCACGCGCTCGAGCGCCATCACCGCGCTCGCCCCTGCGGCCTCGGCCAGGCGCGCCTGCTCGGGCGTGACCACGTCCATGATCACGCCCCCCTTGAGGTTCTCGGCCAGGCCGGCCTTGACGCGGAAGGTGCCCTCGTCGCGCATTACCCGTGAGGGTACTAACTGCCCGAACGGCGGAGCCCGTGCTGTTTGCACGGGCGGAGCTGTGAGGGCGGGAGGGTGGCAAAGCCGCCCGGTCACATCGCCCGCGGCGGCGAAGGCCCGCTGTTTGCGGGCCGAAGCCAGCCACCCCCGCGCCGACAGCGGGCCCTCCGCCGTTCGGCCACGCTACTTCAAACGAAACGCCTTGATCCGGTCCTCGTAGACGTCGGCGTCCCGCGCGTAGACCCCCTGCGCGAGGCCCTGGATGAGGCTGAGCAGCGCGGTGTGCGAGCGCACGTAGGCGGGGCTGTTGGAGGAGTAGTACAGCGTGATTTGGGAGAGCTTTGCGATCTCGGAGAGGGTGGCGTCGACGATCGCCACGGTGCGGGCCTTGCGATGGCGGGCGAGCTTGATGGTGCGCGTGATCAGCGGATGCGGGCGCCCGGCGGTCAGCGCGACGACCACCGTGTCCTCGTCGATGCGGGTGAGGCGGCCCAGCGCCTCCTGCGACGGGCTTGCCACTAGCTCGGCGCGCAGGTCGAGCAGCATCAGCAGGTGGCGAAGGTAGGAGGCGAAGAACGCCATCTGATCGGTCCCGGCGATCAGGAGCCGGTCGGCCTGGGAGATGACCTCGATCGCCGCCTCGACGTCGCTGCGCGAGACCTTGCGTGCGGTCTCCTCGACGTTCACGTGGTCCGCGGCCAGCGCGGTCTCGAACTCGTTCTGATCGAGGGAGAACAGCGGCGCCGCGATGGCGTCATTGCCGTTGCCGTTGCCGTTGGGCGGCCGACGGCGGTACTCGTCCCGGGCCGCCTGCTGAAGCTCCGGAAAGCCCTCGAAGCCCAGCGCCTGGGAGAAGCGCACGACCGTCGAGCTGGAGGTGTTGGCCCGCCGCGCCAGCGCCTCGGCGGTCTGGAACGCGGCCTCGTCGAGGTGATCGACGATGTACTGGGCCACGTCCTTCTGGGAGCGTGAGAAGTCCTCGAAGCGATGGCTGATGTACGTCGAGAGGGTCTGGTGGGCGCCGATGCCGTTGGGGACCGGCGCTGGGGAGGCAGCACGCTTCATCGCCTGCCTCTGATTCGACTCCGTGCCCCGCGTTCCTTCTGCCCAGTAGTCTGCCCCTCCCGTGGACCGCGTGAGCACACGCCTGCAAGGTCCCGTGCTGCTGGCTCCGACGATGCGCTTGGACGCCCGCGGGTTCTTTCTGGAGACCTTCCGGGCCGACGAGTGGGCCGCGCAGGGCATCACCGTCGAGCTCGTCCAGGACAACCACTCGCGCTCGCGACGCGGAACGTTGCGGGGCATGCACTTTCAGACCCATCCGGGGCAGGCCAAGCTCGTGCGCTGCGCCCGCGGTGAGATCCTCGACGTCGTCGTCGACATCCGGCGCGGCTCGCCGAGCTTCGGTGAGTGGGAGAGCCACGTGCTCGACGACGAGTCGGCGCACCAGCTCTTCATCCCGATCGGCTTCGCGCATGGCTTCTGCGTGGTCAGCGAGGTCGCGGACGTCGTGTACAAGTGCTCGACCTACTACGACGGCGCGACCGAGGCCGGGATCGCCTATGACGATCCCCGACTGGGGATCGACTGGCCGCCGGGAGAGCTCACCGTGTCAGATCGCGACCGCCGGGCTCCATCCCTCTCGGAGGTCGCGGACACGCTGCCCTTCACCTTCTGAGGGCTCAGTCGCTCAGTGGCGTCTCGTCGAGCTTGTCGATCAGCTCGGCGAGCGTCTCGAACACCACGGAGGCCCCCGCCTCGCGCAGCTCCTGCTCGGAGAACCCACCGGTGAGCACGCCGATCGAGGGGACGTCCGCGCGCTTGGCGGCCTCGAAGTCCCATACCGAGTCGCCGATCATCACCGCCGGTCCCTCCCCTGCCTTCTCCATCGCCGCCTTGATCAGGTCGGGCTCGGGCTTTGTCTCCTGCACGTCGGCGGAGCTCGTCCAATCGTCGGCGAGCTCGCGGGCGTCGAGGAGGTCGAGGTAGTGGTGGAGCTCATTCTGCTTGGCCGAGCTGGCCAGGATGAGCTTGTGGTCGCGCTCGGCGAGCGCCTCCATCAGCCGCCGGGCGTCGGCGAGCAGCTCGACCTGCTCGATCATGGCCAGGTAGAGCGGCGACTCGGCCGCGCGGATGTCGTCGCCCTTTTCCTCCTCCACCTGCTCGTCGGTCAGCGCGGTGACCATCTGATCGCCCCCCATCCCGATGTGGCGGTGGATGCGCCATACCGGCAGGACGATGTCGTGCTGGCGAAAGCTCAGGTACCAGGCGAGGGCGTGCTGGTAGTTGGTGTCGACGAGCGTGCCGTCGACGTCGAGGATGGCGGAGGGCGGCACGAGGCCCTCCTACCCCCGAGCCCCTCGGCTCAATCGTGCCGCCGCTCTGGGCCAGGCTCCGGCTCATCGCTGGGCCGGATCAGCGCCCAAACGCACGTCCCATGCCGACTGCGCGAGATACCCCACGCGTCGGCCAAGCCTCGGACGATCCTCAGGCCCCATCCCGGCTGCTCCGGAGGTCTGAGGTCGGGCTCGTCCGGCGGCTCGAAGCCGGGTCCCTGGTCATGGATCTCCAAGCGCAGTCCGCCGTCGCGCTGCTCGAGGGCCAGGCGAATCGGCCGGGAGTCGCGAGCGTGGGCATGCTGCCACGCGTTCATCGTCAGCTCACTGGCCACGAGCTGCGCGTCGGCCGTGCGCCAGCCAAGCCCCGCCTCGGCCTCGGCCTCGGCCACCGTGAAGCGAGCCTTCCGGGGCGCGTGGGCGCTGCCCTCGATCAGTCGCTCGACGCGCATCTCGACGACGTCGGTCGACGCCTGGTTCTCACTACTCCTCCATTTCCACCAGCCAAGCCTGGCTCTGACTTTGTGTAACGGATGTTACAACTTGCATGTGAGGAAGCTTTCGTGAGCGTTCTGCGCGTCGCCGGGGCGCAGCTGCCAAACGTCGTCGGCGACCTCGATGGCAACTGCGAGCGTGTGCTCGACGCCATGCGATGGGCAGAGGGCGAAGGCGCGGACGTACTGCTGCTGCCCGAGCTCGCACTCACCGGCTACCCCCTCGAGGACCTGGCCCTGCGCAGCGACTTCGTCCACGCCGCCGCGGCGGCATTGACCGAGCTCGCCGCCGCGTCGGGCTCGGTGACCACGATCGTCGGCACGATCGAGGCCGTGCCCCCCCGCAGCAGTTGGGACACACAGCCGCGAAGCGTCGCCAACGCGGCCGCGCTGCTGTGTAACGGAGAGCTCCGGGGCATCTACGACAAGGTGCTGCTGCCGACCTACGGCGTGTTCGACGAGGCGCGCACCTTTGCGGCCGGATCCGAGCCCGATGCGGTGTGGCGTATCGGGAGCACGGTCGCCGGAGTCTGCGTATGCGAGGACATCTGGTCGGGCGACGGACCCCCCGAGGCCCAGGCATCGGCGGGCGCCCAGGTGCTGCTCGTGCTCAACGCATCGCTGTTTCACCAGCGCAAGCCGGAGGGCAGGCTCTCCTTGGCGGCCTCGGTGGCCCGGCGCAACGGCGTACCGCTCGTGTACGTCAACTGCGTGGGGGGCCAGGGCGAGCTCGTGTTCGACGGGGGCTCGCTTGTCGTCGACGCCGCTGGCGAACCGCTGTTTCGTGCGAACCAGTTCGATCCCACATGCTTCTGCGTGGAGCTCGAGACAGCGAGCCCGCGTCCCATGGGTCCTCGGGCGAGGACCGTTCACACGCGCGCGGGTCGAGACCGCGAGGCCGACCCGCCGCCCCCGTCGGCACCCGAGCTCGACGAGCTCGACCAGATCTGGCGGGCTCTGGTCATCGGCACGCGGGACTTCGCCCGTGCCGGCGGCGCGAGCACGGCGGTGCTCGGACTATCCGGGGGAATCGACGCGGCCGTGACCGCGGCCGTCGCCAGCGACGCCCTCGGCGGGGAGAGCGTCCTGGGCGTGGCGATGCCGGCGCCCGGGTCCCCCGCCCGCGACCTCGTGGATGCCGAGCGGCTCGCCGCCCAGCTTGGGATCGGTTTCTCCGTCGTGCCGATGATGGCGATCATGTCGGCACTGGAGGGCGGGCTCGTCTCCGTGCTCGAAGGGCAACCCGCCGGAGAGGTGCGCCACGACCTGCTCGCCCGCATGCGCGGGGCGACCCTGCTCGCGATCTCCGAGAAGCTGGGGCACCTGGCCCTCGCCACCGGCAACAAGACGGAGCTCTCGATCGGCTCCGCGACGCTCTACGGCGACATGGCGGGCGACTTCGCGCCGATCAAGGACTGTTCGAAGACGCTGCTCTACCAGCTCGCGCGCCACCGCAACGCCCGCGGTGCTGCGATACCCGAGGAGGTTCTGTCAAAGCCTCCGTCCGCGATTCTGCGCGAGAGCGTGGACCTGCCGCCCTATGAAGTGCTCGACTCCATCGTCGAGCGCTACGTCGCCAACGGCGAGGGTCTGGACGAGATCATGCGGTCGGGCCTCGATCGCGCCGTCATACGCGGCGTGCTCCAGCTCATCGACGACGCCGAGACCGACCGGCGGCTGGTGCCGCCCGGGGTCAAGATCAGCGAGCGGGCATTCGGCAAGGATCGCCGCATGCCGATCAGCAACGCATGGCGGCCCTTCGCCGCCGAGGAGGCGCGGCTGGCTCCCGGCAAGGCCCTCGGGCCACCGTGAAGGCTCAGCCGCCGATGTAGGACATCTCGACCTTCGGGTCCTCGGTGGTCGCATGCGTGCGGGCCTCGGAGTAGCGGTCGCTGCGGCCGAGCCAGGTCGAGCGCAAGCGATCGGCAAGCTCCTGGTCGCTCGCTCCGCCGCGCAGCTGCCCCCGCAGGTCGTGGCCACGGGTGGCGAACAGGCAGGTGTAGAGCTTGCCGTCGGCGGACAGGCGGGCGCGGGTGCATCCTCCGCAGAACGGCTGGGTCACGGAGGCGATGAGGCCGATCTCCCCAGCCCCATCGCAGTAGCGATAGCGTGCCGCCACTTCGCCCGGAACGCTGGGTGCGAGCGGCTCCAGCGGCCACTCCGCATGAATGGCATCGTGGATCTCGGCGGCGGGGACGACATCGTCCATGCGCCATCGGTTGGTGGTGCCGACGTCCATGTACTCGATGAATCGCAGGATGTGGCCTTGGCGACGGAAGTGGTCGGCCATCGCCGGCACGGAGTGGTCGTTCACGCCGCGCTTGACGACCATGTTGACCTTGAGCGGCTCGAGGCCCGCTGTGGCGGCCGCCTCGATGGCGCCCAGAACGCGGGCGACGGGGAAGCCGACGTCGTTGATCGCCCCGAAGGTCTCGTCGTCGAGCGCGTCGAGGCTGACGGTGACCCGCGTCAGCCCAGCATCCTTGAGGACTCGGGCCTTGGCAGCCAGGCCTGAGCCGTTGGTGGTGAGTGCGACGTCCGTGATCCCTTCGACGGCGACGAGCATTTCGATGAGGTGCTCGAGGTCGCGGCGCAGGAGCGGCTCGCCGCCGGTGAGGCGGACCTTGGAGACGCCGAGGCCGGCGAAGACCCCCGCCAGCCGGGTGATCTCCTCGAAGCTGAGCAGCTCGGCGCGCGGCAGGAACGCGTGGTCGCGGCCGAAGGCGTCCGCGGGCATGCAATAGCCACAGCGGAAGTTGCAGCGGTCGGTGACCGAGATGCGCAGGTCGCGCAGCGGACGCGAGCGTGTGTCCAGTACGACGGTCATAAGGGTGCCTTTCAGGGTACCCGTGCGGACGTGCGCCCCAGGCGCGAGCCGGAGGCCTAGGCTCCCGGACGCATGTCGCAGGAGGAAGCTCCCGACACCTCGCACGTCGATCCCGGCACGGTGGGGGTGGCCACCCTGGCGCTGGGCGCGCTGGGCGTCGTCTTCGGTGACATCGGGACCAGCCCGCTGTATGCGCTGAGAACGGTCTTCACGGCGGATGCGCACGCTGTGCATACGGGTCCGACGGAGGTCTACGGAGTGATCTCGCTCGTCTTCTGGGCGATCATGCTGGTGGTCTCGGTCAAGTACGTGAGCTTCGTCATGCGCGCCGACAACGGCGGAGAGGGCGGCATCATGGCGCTTACCGCCCTGATCCAAACCACGAAGCTCAAGGGCCGGCGCGCGAAGGCCACGCTGGTCCTGCTCGGCATCGTCGGCGCCTCCCTGTTCTACGGCGACGGGATGATCACGCCCGCGATCTCCGTGCTCTCGGCGGTCGAAGGGCTGAAGGTCCCCGCTCCCGGCGTGGAGCACCTGATCCTGCCGATCACCGTGGTCGTGCTGGTGATGCTGTTCGCCATCCAGCGCTTTGGCACGGGAGCCGTGGGGCGGCTGTTCGGGCCGGTGATGGCGCTGTGGTTCGCGGTCTTGGCCGTCGCCGGCGGCCGTGAGGTGCTGCGCCACCCACAGATCGTCAAGGCGCTTTCCCCCTCCTACGCGATCACCTTCCTGTTCGAGCACGGCGGCGTGGCATTCATCGCGCTGGGATCGGTCGCGCTGGCCGTCACCGGCGCCGAGGCGCTCTATGCGGACATGGGGCACTTCGGCCGCGCCCCCATCCGCCGCGCCTGGTTTCTGGGCGCCTTTCCCGCGCTGACGCTCAACTACATGGGGCAGGGCAGCCTGATCCTGCGTTCGCCAAAGGCGGTCGCAGACCCGTTCTTCCTGCTGGTTCCGGAGTGGGGCCAGATTCCGATGGTCCTGCTGGCCACCGTCGCCACGGTCATCGCGTCCCAGGCGGTGATCTCGGGGGCGTTCAGCGTCACCCGACAGGCTGTGCAGCTCGGGTTCCTGCCGCGCATGGCCATTCGCCACACCTCCCACGAGGAGGTCGGGCAGGTGTATGCCCCCGCGATCAACTGGGGGCTCTGCGTGGCGGTGGTGGCCCTCGTGCTGGCCTTCGGCTCCTCGGCCCGCCTGGCCTCGGCGTACGGCGTAGCCGTCACCGGCACGTTCGTGCTCAACACGATCCTGTTCCTGGCCGTGGCCCGGTTGCTGTGGCGCAAGCCGCGCTGGATGATCGCCGTGGGCGCGGCCGTCTTCCTCGTCGTGGAACTGACGTTGTTCGCAGCCAACCTGACCAAGATCCCGGAGGGCGGTTGGCTTCCGCTGGCCATCGCCCTGGCGGCCTTCGCCATCCTCACCACGTGGGAGAAGGGCCGGGGCATCGTGACCGAGAAACGCAGGCAGGAGGAGGGAGACCTGCACGCCTTCGTCACCAAGCTCCACGAGATGGACCCGCCCGTCCACCGCGCTCCCGGCACGGCGATCTTCCTCAGCCCGGGCATCGACACCACTCCCCTGGCCATGCGCGAGAACGTCGAGCACAACCACGTCTTGCACGAGAGCGCGATCATCGTTTCGATCGAGACGATGAGGGTTCCCTACGTCGCGCAAGACGAGCGCCTCGAGATCGACGATCTCGGCTACAGCGACGACGGGATCAGTCACGTCGTCGCCCGCTTCGGCTTCCAGGATGAGCCAAATGTGCCCGAGGTACTCCGCCTCGCCGACAAGCAGGGCCTCGAACGCGCGATCGACATCGACGGCGCCTCCTACTTCCTCTCCAGGATCACCATCGTGGCGGCTGACGGGGCGGAGATGTCGCGATGGCGCAAGAAGCTGTTTCTCGCGCTCGCCCACAATGCCACCGACCCCGCGGAGTACTTCGCTCTGCCCGTGCAGCGCGTCGTCACGATGGGCGCACAGATTCCGCTTTAGCCGCCGTGACGTCCCCGGCCGTTAATGGCACGGCGGCGAGAGGCGTGCGAGGGTTCGCCGATCGATCCCACCTCGAGGAACGGAGAGACCGTGGCCCTCAAGGCCGTCCTGCTCAACTGCACGCTGAAGAAGTCACCCGAGATCTCGCACACCGAGGCGTTGATGAACATCGTGATCGGGCATCTGCACGACCTCGATATGTCGAGACAGAGCTGTTGCGTCCCGTCGACTTCAACATCCCCTTCGGCGTCGAGTCAGACCTGGGCGACGGCGACGAGTGGCCGCAGATTCTCGAGAAGGTCTTCGCCGCGGACATCCTGATCATGGGCATGTCGATCTGGTTCGGCGTCCGCAGCAGCGTCGCGCAGATGGTCATCGAGCGCCTCGACGGCACCTACAACACGACCAATGACGTCGGTCAGTACCCGATGTACAACAAGGTCGGCGGCGTCGTGGTGACCGGCAACGAGGACGGCGCCCACGGTGCGGCGGAGACCACCGTGTTCAACCTCACCCACCTCGGTTTCACGATCCCGCCCAACGCTGACACCTACTGGGTCGGCGACGCCGGGCCGGGCCCCTCGTTTCTCGATGCCGGCGGCGACAAGCACCCGTACACGCTCAAGACAGCCCGGTGGATGGCGCACAACGTGGTGCACATGGCCCGGATCCTGAAGGCGAACCCGATCCCGCCCGAGGGCAACACCGTCGCCAAGCCGGCCATGGACATGATGGGCGACGTCGGGTCGGGCACGGAGAAGCGGATGATGCCGGCGGTGATCGACGACGCGTAGTCGACAGCGCGAGCGAGGCGGCGGGCCAAGCCGGCCGCGGAGGCGCGGATCGACTCGCAGGGCGCGTAGGCGGGAGATCGCCCTGCGGTTGGCCCGTTTTCTCTGCGCCGCCTCCCAGGGGTTTAGCATCACAGCGTGTCGCCCAAGGCCAAGGCTCAGCTCGCGCGCGAGCACCTCGACCGTGCCCTGCCCGCGGTAGCGATCGAGGACTACACGGAGGCGGTGACCTGGCTCTTTGCTGCTCTGGAGGCTGCGATCGTCGCGGTCGCCGAGCACCACCGCATCGACACCCAGAAGCAGCACTGGAAGAAGGCGGACGTCGCCAAGGAGCTTCACAACTCGGCAATCCTGGCGCACGACTTCTCTGACACGCTCGACGTCCTCAACGAGGCGCGAAAAATCGCGATCTACGAGGGGGACGTGCCCGATCTCGGCGATCAGTCACTCGAGGACATCGCGGCCGGCGTCGAGACCGCGGTCGAGCTCGCAGAGCAGGCGGGCGCTCGGTGAACGTCAAGGACGTCCTAGCGGCACCGTGGGCCTCGTCGACTGAGGACGACGCGTGGCGCCGGAAGGTTGAGGCGGACGCTGATCAGATCGAGCGGTGCCTCCCCCCCGAGCTCGAGCAACTTCATGGCCTCGTCGCGGAGCGGGCGCGATTGGTCAACGCAAAAGCGCTGATCCTCTCAGGCTCCACGGCGCGGCGCCGACGAACTGCGATCAGCGATCTCGACTACCACCTTGTTGGCCCGAGGATCGAGACGAAGGATCTATCCCGCGAGCTTGATGTGCACGCGCTGTCGGAGGAGAAGCTGGAATCAGAATTGCTGGCCGGAGACGACTTCGTCCAATGGTCCCTGCGATTCGGCTGTGTGGTCTTCGACGATGGCACCGTTCGCAACGGTCTTCGGCTCATCGCGGAGCGTCGGCTCTGGCCCGATATCGACCGCAAACGGGCCCACGCAGCCAAGTCGCTGCACCTCGCAGCGCGCTTCGTCGATACAGGGGACGAGGACGGGGCAGTGGTGCAAGTGCGTACCGCCTTGTCGCTTGCCTCCCGGGCCAGACTCCTGGGTGCCGGGGTTTTTCCCCTCTCGCGCGCGGAGTTGCCGGCACAGCTGCAGGCGATCGGACATGTGCAAGCAGCCCAGGCACTCGCAGCGACAATCTACGGCTCGCCTTCTCTAGCTGAGCTCGCGGCCGGCGTGCGTTACGGCGAGGAGTTGGTCGCAGCGATGGGTGAGCCGACAAACGTCGCCGGATACCCGGAGCAGTAGAGGAAGCTCCTAGAGCGCACGTCTGGTTGCACTCCTACACCGCATTCCGCGAAACCAAGCGAGCTATGGGCCGGGGAGGATTCGAACCCCCGTCGAACGGATTATGAGTTGCCGGATTGAGGCCAGGGTAGGCCCGTTTTAGCCACGGTTCAGCTCGATTCGGCCCAGTTCGCGCAGGCTAGATCTGTCTAGTTGGGGACAGATTTCGGGACAGAAATAGGAGTCGCACTCCTAGCGTGGTCGCCGGACCACGAGGCAGTTCGCGACTCTCGCCGGTGCGCCATCGATAGTGCCCACTTCGACGGGCATCGGCTTCTCCTCTTCGCGAAACTGGCTTGCGTCTATTACATCCGCAAGAGGGACCGACCAAGCCGAGGCAGCCAGCTCCATAAAGAGCCCATTGAGGCTACGGACTGCGTAGCCCCAGGTGTGTTCGTCCATTGACTCGGGGCGTGGTGGCCAGTTGTAGATTGCGAGATCCGAGTCGAAGGCTGACCCGTGCCAGGTGTAGACGAATACGTTCGAGTTGATCGAGACGCGCTCAAAGACCTCCGCCTGGAAGATGATTTCCCGCTCCGCCACCATGCTGAGTTCCTCGCCGTCCACGGAAATGAAGTCATCGAGGTCGCGGATGCGATCGCGGACCTGGTCCGCGATCAACGGAGTCGGTCCTGCGACTTGGCAGATCACAAGTGGCCCGGTGTTCCCACCGAAGCCGCGGACTTCGGTCGCGTACTGGATCGCCGTCTCTGTGTCGAGACCGGCCGCAGCGACAAGTTCCGCCTGATCCGTGGCCCAACGATTCAAGGCTGCGCCGGGGGCAAGAATTTCAGCCAAGCTGCGCGCTGTGTTCTCAGGCCGGCCCAGCAAAATTCCAGCAGTCTCGTAAAACGGATGGGCGCGCAAACCCCCGATCGTGACCGCCGCCAGCGGATGCATCGAGGTGGGGCTTGGCTGGGTAGAAACCAGGGCGCAGCGCCCGAAATTGTTGCCGCTTCCATCCATGACAGGTCGCAGCCGAGACGCTATTTGGCTGAGGTCATCGGGTCTGGGGCCAGGAACGTCGGTGCCGAGGGAAACTCGCTCCAGGAGTGCTTGGCCGCTGATCACCCGCCAATCGTTTGCGGCAACAACACTAATGCCGCTCCCTGTCTCGTCTTCGACTCGCACGTTGGCGGTACACGCAGGGCAGAGGTAACGGCAGAGGTTGGCCAGGCGTTCTTGTCCTCCTGTCGAGCCTGGCACTGGCAACGCGTCTGCGTCCGCAAGCAGGTCGTGATTAGGCCAGATTCGCACGCGGGTCCCTCCCTCCGCAATGAATTCGTCCTCGCGAGCCTGTCGAACCAGCGGCCTCTCTCGTACGCCGCCCTCGAACTCCAACACGAGCGTCGAGTCGCGGCTCTTTTCGTAGCGGCGCGAGGTCACCCATACTCGATCGCCCCAGATGAACGCTGCGAAGAAACCAATTCCGAACTTCCCGATCGGAACGAAACCGCTGGCAGCTAGCCCCGGTAATTCACGCAGCAGCCTCGGGCTATCCCACAGCGAGTACCCGAAATCGAGCAGGTCCCGGGTTAGCACCTCACGCGACATGCCAATCCCATCATCTTGCACCTCGATCCAGAGGCTCCCGTCGGTTCGGCCGGAGCGAACCGTGATCGTTCCCCACTCGGGCCCCTTGTTGTCGAGTCGGCGACGTGCCTCGATCGCGTCGCACGCGTTCTGGATCAGCTCGCGCAGTGGAACGGTCTGGTCAGACCCGTACAGAGCATCACCGGCAAGAGTCCTAACGACCCGGGTGACATCACTGACATGCACCACCGCATTGACCGGAAGCCAGCCATCGGTCCGGACAAGCCGAGCAAGCCGCTGAGGATCCTCAATGCCGGCGACCATTCGCACTGCGAAGCGGTCCTCACCAAAGTCGGCCAACAGCGCATCTACATCGCGCAGCTCCCGATCGACAACCCGCAGGCGCTCGAAGCACAGCCACCAAGCATCGGCCTGCGACGCCGGGAAGGGCTGTCCAGATGTGTAATGAAGGCGATCGCCTTCTACGGTCGGCGGCAGCAACCGCTCTTGGAACGACCAGTGGGAGTCTGAAGTCTCATCTGGTCGGCGAAGCGCACGGAGCAGAGGTGGAGCGCGCCGTATATCGAGCTGTGCGGCATCTGCGACTCTCAAGATGCAGGCGACAATTAGAGGCCTGACGTGCCATTCGCCCGGAAATCCCGCCGGAGCACCCAGCGACACGCCCAACTCGGGACGGAGCCGATCCACCGGCCACCAGTGGCTCTCCGCGATTCGGCCAATAGTGCTGCCGAGCGCACCACGAAGCTCGGCGTCCTCCAACAGACAGAGGCGCTCCCCTTCTGGGTGCTCCCAGCTCGCGGATGCCAGTTCTCCCGCCCGCTCCGCATGCAATTCGCGCAGCAGGATCTGTCTGGCTCGAACCTTTACCTCCTCACTGGCCGCATCGATAACACCCGGCATCGGGATCGCATTCGTCATGCCGCGAATCACGCTGGCAACCGCATCCCGCCACCGCACCCCCTCCTCCAAAGGAGTGCTGTCTCCCGCATACGCCGCCACCGCGAGACCAAGGTCGTGGATCAGGGCCGCGCCCCCGAAGACGAAAGCTTCGAGCGGGTTCAGCGCGATGCCGGGGCCGCTGATATCGCTGGCCAGGCCCCAAAGCGCATCGCTATGCGTAACGTCGTGCATCGTGAAGGCCGGCAAGCTGGACGCTATCTCGCCGGCAAGTAACGCTGACTGTTCGCGAAAACGCAGATAGGCCGTTCGCAGGCGGTCTCGTTGCGCGGCGTGGTCATCACCGTCTCGCGACTGCAGCGCTCCGACCCAAAGTCGTGACTGCTCAAGCCCTAACGCGCCATTCATTGATGCGGAGTATCGCGGGACGATGCCCCGACCCCGAGCTCCCTCCAAATCTCCGGCACGAACGCACTTGCTCAATCGCTAGGGCTCGGAAAACTGGGTCGCTCCCCGGTAGGGCGTTGACAGGGTTGGGGGTGCGTCCGGCGCGCCTCCCAGGATGGGCCGCTCAATCGAAGGAGATGGCGTTGAGCGAGTCGAGGAAGTACCGCAGGTGGACTGCTGAGCAGAAGCTGGAGATCGTGATGGCGGGGATGCGCGGCGACCGGTCTGTCCGTGATGTCTGTCGCGAGCACGGGATCGCCGAGACGCTCTATTACGGCTGGCGGTGATCGGATCCTCGAGGCCGGTCGCGGTGCGCTGGCGGGCAAGGAGGAGCGCAGCGACGAGAAGGAGCTGCGGCGCAAGGTCGCTGGGCTCGAGCGCGCGCTTGGCCGCAAGACCTTGGCCCGCTCCCTGCTGGCGTGTTGACAGGTAGCTGACTGAGGCTGGGTCGGATGCGGTCGGAGCTGAGGCCCGAAGGGCCGAGGTGGAGATCGCGTCCGGTGCGCCTCGCAGCATGGGCCGCTCAACGAGAGGAGACGCTCGATGAGCGAGCAACGCAAGTACCGCAGTTGGACTGCTCAGCAGAAGATCGAGATCGTCATCTACCGCAAGCTCTCCCTCGGCAGCCAATCAACGGGCGGCGAGCGACGCATCGAACGACTGCTATCCGCCCACACCACCAGCCGCCTGTGGCCTTTGAACTGCAGAGGGGGCGTCTAGCTGGCCGCAGCGGCGGCGTCTCGAACGATCCGGCGCTCGATCCGAACGCCGGATGCGGGCTCGAAGCGGCCGTAGAGAACCTCGGGGTCGAGGTCGACCTCGCCGGGCCACTCAACGGTCCTCGTTTCGGGGTTCACGCGAACCTGCTCAAACATTTCTCGCCGCTCGCAGATCGGGGCGAAAACGCCGCCACGGGCAAGGAGTTCGCTTAGATCGATGTCCTTGACCGAGCTATCGGAAAAGGACGCGCGAATCCAAAGCCCATCGAGAGGCTCGACGTCAATGACGTGGATGATCTCGTTCATCGCAGCGGCTCAATCGACTCAGGCTGCTCGTGGTTCAATGCTCGCTCCCAGTTGGCCTCAAGCTCGGCACGGTGCCCTTCGATCCATTCTCGCACGAGCCGAAGCGCTCGCCCGGGTAACGACCCTGCGATGACCTCGCCGCTCGCGATGGCCACCTTCGCCGAGTCGCCCCCGTAGCGGGCGTGGAAGTGAGGCGGCACATGGTCGCCGTAGTACATCTCGATCACGATCCCATAGAACTCGCTGATCCTCGGCACGCGGCCGATGTTGGCGACGGCTCCGGATGGAGCGTCCGGGCTCGCTGGTCCACGCGAAGAGGTCGATCTGGGTATGGGTCAGGGGCCCCACGGTGTTCGCCGCTACACGGTCGCATCGCCGCCATCGAGTGCGAAGTGCTCTTCGAGGCGCTTGATCGTTCCCGTGTCCCGGAGCTTGGCTGCGGTGTTCTGGTTCGCGAACAGGCCGTGCTCCCAAAAGGCGCCGTCGCGCGAATGAGTGGTCTCCCACTCAACCCGGACCAGGTACTCCTGCTTGTCCGGATCGTCGAGGTCGTGGTCCATCGACTGGGCGACGAGCGGCGCCTGAAGGATGGGGACCTCTGAGCCCTCGACCGGAACTTTGAACTCGCCAACTGGCTGTGCGGACTCGACGACCTTGCCGACCGCAACGTACCCGCGTTGGGGGATGTGAACAAAGACGCGGTGGCCAGGTTGGAGCTGATTGAGACTCCCGGAGTGCCAACGCTTGCCGCCTCCGGCGACGAAGCCGTACTTGAGCGCATCGTCCCAGTTGCGTGACGAATCACTGTCTCCGAAAGAAACGTAGAAGTCCTGTCCGTTCCACGGACGCTTCTTGCTTCTTGTCGCCTTGGTCTCCGCCTCAGTCGGGCTGGCAAGCCAGCTCCTAGCCAGGTATTCGCGCTCGCCGTCCTTCAGGTAGCGGAAGAACACGACGCTGACGGGGACCTCGAACTCCGACAGATACTCGACGATCCGTTCAGTGCTCGGGTCGAGTTCCGAAGCGACGATGATCAGCTGGTGACTGCCGTTGAGCTCTTCGAGGTCCTCACCGAACGCCTCCTTGAGCGCCTCGCCGAAGCCCTCAACGGACTGGGCGGCGTAGCCGGCCCAGATCTCGGCCAACCCTTGGTAGTCGAGGTCCTTGATCCACGAGCCGTAATCGAGCGCCTGCGCAACAACCTCGCGAGGAGTGCGATCACGCTTGAGCTCAATCACGTAGACGTCCCCATGCGGATCGAGCGCGACCAGGTCCATGAACTTGCCCCAGCTGGTCGGCACCTGGCGCCCGATGACCAGTAGCCGGTCGAGCCCGAGGATGTCGATGTCGCTTTCGAGGATCTCTTCGAGCCTCTTCTCGGTGGCCAGGCTAGACGAGCCGACCGGCACTGTCTCGTTGCCGTCCAGCCTCCAGAGCGCCATCTCGATCGGCATCTCGTCAGATCCGTCGCTCTTCGTCGGGCAGGAGGTCCGAGACCGCGTCGACCTCATCGCCCGGCTTGGCTCCGCCTCCGTTTCCGCTCAGCTCGGCGGCAACTGCTGAGAACTGCTCCAGAGCTGCGGTCAGGCTCTCCACGATTTCCTCAGCGAGGACCTCCGGCGCCGGCAGATTGGCGGCATCTTCCAGGGACTCATCCTGCACGTCCGCCCAGATGTCGAGGTTGAGCCCGGGCCTTGCCTCCAGATCTTCGTAGCTCCAGCGCTTGAACCGCTCGCTCTCTGAACGCTCATCGGTCTCGCCCGGCTTGTAGGCCTCAACGAAGTCGTCGAGGTCAGAGCGCTTGAGCGTCCTGGTCTTGAGCGTGAAGTGCTGGTTGGTGCGGAAGTCGTAGACCCACAGCTCCCTGGTCGCTGCCGAAGCCGAAGCCGCCTTGCGCTCGAAAAAGAGAACGTTGGCCTTGACGGCTTGTGCATAGAAGATGCCGGTCGGCAGCCGGAGCATGGTGTGGACATCGCACTCCTGGAGCAGGCGTCGGCGAATCGTCTCGCCAGCGCCGCCCTCGAAGAGAACGTTGTCCGGCAGGACGACGGCGGCGGTCCCGTCGATCTTGAGCGCCGAGCGGATGTGCTGGATGAAATTGAGCTGCTTGTTCGAGGTCGTCGCCCAGAAGTCCTGACGCTGAATGGCGATGTCGCTGCTCTGCACCCGGCCGTCCTCGCCGATCATTGTCACCGACGACTTGCGCCCGAACGGCGGGTTGGTCAAGACCATGTCGACCCGCTCAGTCGGCTCGGCGATGAGGGTGTCCTGCACCTTGATCGGCGGCTCCGCATCGGGCTCGGGTGAGCCGATGTTGTGGAGGAAGAGATTCATCGCGCACAGTCGCGCGGTGTTGTCAACGATCTCGTTACCCGAGAAGGCCTCATCGCGGAGGAAACGCTTCTCGTCGCGGTCCAGCTCGTGGTTGTCGGCGATGTAGTCGTGTGCTGCCAGGAGGAAGCCACCGGTCCCGCAGCATGGGTCGGCGACCTTTTCCCCCGGCATCGGCTGCATGACGTCGACCATGGCCTTGATCAAGGCCCGGGGCGTGAAATACTGGCCCGCGCCTGACTTGGTGTCGGCGGCGTTCTTTTCCAGGAGCCCCTCATACCGGAGTTCCGCAGAAGCGAGGCACACGGGCATGCGGAATTGTGCTTGTGAGCGGGGGTTTTGGCCTGCGTGCGCGGTTGGGGTCGTGTGTCTACCGCGCGCCGGGTGGGGGGCGCTGTCGGGGCGGGCGCGGGGCGCGGCGCGCGGGGGGGGCTAGTCGGCCGGGTCGGCCGCGGGGGTGAAGTCGTAGAAGCGCGGCGGCGCCGGGAGCGAGAGGGTCTTGAGGATCTGGCGCTGGTGGTGGGTCA
>JBBSIW010000010.1:0-17952 GCA_038231895.1 Solirubrobacterales bacterium
GCGGCGGCGGGGACGCTCGCTGTCGCTCGTGGGCGCGGGCCTGGCCATCGTCGCGCTGGCCCCCATGTCACTTGCGCCGGGGTCGCTCGCGGGTGAGGAGATCGCCGCCGCCCAGGGCGTCCCCGCGCCGGCGGCCCCCGCGCCTCCGCCATGTCCTCCGACGGGAGTCCTTCCCGACGGCACCCACTGCACCCCCGACGCAGGGTCCCAGGCGCCGGGGAGCGCCCCGGCGCCGACGCTCTCGCCCGCACCTCCTCCGCAGGCTGCGCCTCCACCGACCTCGCCGCAGCCGCTGACGCAGACACCCCCCTCGTCGAAGGCTCCCCCGGCCCCGGCCGGCAAGCCCGATCAACAGCAGAAGAACAAGCATCCGCAGCCGCTGCTTCACGCCCAGGAGAAGCACCGCGCCGCCGACGATGCGCCCGTCAGGCTCAAGCCGCGGCCCCGGGCCAAACCGGCCCATCCCAAGCGCACGCCCGCCAAGGCCCAGCCGAACCTCTCGCGCACCAACGCCGCGCCGTGGACCCTGACCCCGCCGTCATCCTCGATCCCCTCGTTCACGGCGCCGGCCGGAGTGCCCAACTTCTTCATCGACAGCTTCCGGATCCCGCCGTTCCTGCTGCCGATCTACCAGGCGGCGGGAACCGAGTACGGGATTCCCTGGCAGCTGCTGGCGGCGATCAACGAGATCGAGTCCGACTACGGGAGGAATCTGGCGGTGTCCTCGGCCGGAGCCCTCGGGTGGATGCAGTTCATCCCCTCCACCTGGCAGGCCTATGGCGTGGACGCCAACGGCGATGGCAAGAAGGATCCCTACAACCCCGTCGATGCGATCTTCGCCGCCGCGCGGTACCTGAAGGCCGCCGGTGGTGACAAGGACGTCAACAAGGCGATCTTCGCCTACAACCACGCCGACTGGTACGTGCAGTCGGTGCTGGTGCGCGCCAAGCTCATCGGCGCCATGCCGGCCGATCTCGTGGGCTCGCTCACCGGCCTGACCGAAGGCCACTTCCCGGTCGCCTCGTCGGTGCGTTATGCGGGCCGGTTGCCGGCGTCGACGCGCAGGGTGCGCTCGGGCAACGCGGCCGTGGCCGTGGACGCCAAGCCCGGCCGCAAGGCCATCAACATCTTCTCTCGCCCGCGGGCGCCGGTGATCGCCGTCAACGATGGCGTCATCCAGCGCATCGGGAGGACGCGCAAGCGTGGCCTGTTCCTCGTGCTTCAGGACGTCTACGGCAACCGCTACACCTATTCGCACCTCGGCTCGATCGTGAAGAGCTACCCCGCACCCAAGCCGCAGCCCGCGCGCTCGACGCGGCGCGACAGCGAGTCGCCGCCTCGCGATCCTCATCCGAACGCTCCGGCGTCGGCCGGCACGCAGCGTCCGGGCCACGCGCCGAAGCCAGCCAGCCGCAGTCATGCGACCAGCCGGGGCCACGCCACCTCGGCGGCCAAGGAGCGGCTGTTCGCATATCCCGCGCGGCCGGCGGCCTTCGCCGCCGGGGGGCGGCGCCAGATCGAGGCGAAGGGGATGGCGGCGCCGGACGGCTACGACGTGCGCGCCCACTTCAGCGTGCCCGTGAACCTGCAGGCCAAGGACGTGGTGATCAAGCCGATGCGCCCGGGCGCCCGCGTCATCGGCGGGACCATCCTCGCTCGGGTCCGCAGCTCGGCGCGGCCGGACGCCTCGCGCGTGACCTTTGCCGTGCGGCCCGCCGGTAAGGGCGCCCCCAAGATCGATCCAAAGCCCATCCTCGATGGCTGGCGGCTGCTGGAGGCCACCGACATCTACCGTGGCCGCGCCAAGCGCGCGGGTGTAGGCGGGCCCGACGGCGCGACGATCGGTCAGATCCTGCTCATGAGCAAGGAGACACTGGCTCGCCGCGTGTTGAGCGATCCGCGCATCGGCATCTATGAGTGCGGCCGCCGCGACATCGCCGCCGGAGCCGTCGACCGCCGCGTGCTCGCCACGCTCGCCGTCCTGGCCTCGGTCGGGTTGCGGCCGAACGTCTCCGCGCTCAAGTGCGGCCACAGCTACGTCACGAGCGCCGGCACGGTCTCGGAGCACTCCTTCGGCGCGGCCGTCGACATCACCGCCATCAACGGCATCCCCGTCCTCGGACACCAGGGCCCCGGGTCGGTCACCGATGTCACCGTTCGGCGACTGCTCACGCTTCAGGGGGCCATGCAGCCCAACCAGCTCATCACGCTCATGGACTATCCCGGCGTGCCCTACGCGTGGTCCCAGGGCGACCATGCCGACCACGTCCACATCGGCTTCCCGCCCCGTGCCGGCGCCGGCGGTGCCCTGAGCTCCTCCAGCCCCGCCGTGCTCAAGCCGGGACAGTGGACCAAGCTCATCAACCGACTCGGCCAGATCGACAACCCGGTCGTCCTGCCGCGGCCCTCACGCTACGCGCTGCCCGCCGGTCACTGAGCCTGCCGCGGGCGCGACCGCACGCGGAGTGGTCCGGGCCGTGCGCCTCCTCGCGCTCGTGGCCATCGCGGCCGTGGCGATGAGCACGGGTGCGTGCGGGCAGTCCTCGCCCCCGCGGAGCGCGCCTGCGCCTGCGCATGGCGGCGAGCGCTCTGCCAGCCCTGCCGATCGCCTCAGCCTGCGCCAGCAGGTCGGTCAGCTGCTGATCCTGTCCTTCCATGGCGAGCGCGCCCCAGCCTACGTCCAGCGCATCCTGCGCGATCGCAGCGCCGCCGGGGTGATCCTCTCCGGCGACAACGTCGCCTCCCCGAGCCAGCTGCGCGCACTCACCGCCTCGCTGCAGCGCGCCGGTCGCGGCTCGGTCCTGGTGAGCACCGACCAGGAAGGAGGCGAGGTGCGCGTCGTGCCGTTCGCTGCGCCCGAGCGCGGGCAGTCCGAGCAGGCGACGCCGGCCGCCGCGCGCGCGTCCGCGCGGGCGTCGGCGCGCGGGCTGCGGCGCCTCGGCGTCAACGTCAATCTCGCACCGGTGGCCGACGTGGCGCCGGGCGGCGGGTCGGCGCTGGCCCGACGGGTCTTCCCCGGCGACCCGTCGGCTGTAGCAGCCTTCGTGGCGGCTGCGGTGCGGGGTGCTGAGGCTGGCGGAGGCGCCGCGACGGAGAAGCACTTCCCGGGCTTCGGCCGGGCCGAAGCCAACACCGACGATCGGCCGGTCAGCATCGACGCGGCGGCGGCTGCGCTTCGCGCAGACGACCTCGCGCCATTCCGCGCCGGGATTGCCGCGGGCGTGCCGCTGGTCATGGCCTCGCATGCCCTCTATCCGGCGCTCGATCCCAGGTACATCGCTTCTCAGTCCTCCGTCGTGCTCCAGCGTGTGCTGCGCGGCGAGCTCGGCTTCCGCGGCGTGGTCATCACCGACTCCATGGAGGCGCGGGCGGTCATCCGCCGCAGTCCCGTCGATGAGGCCGCGGTCCGCTCAGTGGCGGCAGGCGCCGACCTCGTGCTCATGACCGGTCCCGGAAGCTACCGCCTCGTCTTTCGCCGCGTCCTGCGTGAGGCTCGCCGCTCCGCGGCGTTTCGCGTGCGTGTGCGTGAGGCCGCGACCCGCGTGCTCGCGCTCAAGCGCCGGCTCCGCCTGCGCGGACCGTAGGGCGCAGGACGAGGGCCCCGGTCTCCCGGGGCCCTCGTCCATCTCCTCTGACGCAGACCAGGCGTTGCGGTCCGCGCCTGACAGCAGTCCTAGCTGGTCTTGCTGTCGTCCTTCGGAGCCTGCGCGGCCTTCTCGTCCTTGTCGTCCTTGGGCTGCGGCGCCTTGCGGACCACGTGCTCGCAGTTGCCCTCGGCGTGCGACTTTTTGCCCTGGGCTGCGAACTCGGCCGCGCTGTGGCCGTCGACCAGGTCGTACTGGTCGGCCTTCACGGTGTCCTCGCCGGCACCGCAGTCGACCTTGTCGACCTCGCCGTCGCGGACGTGGAACGTGTCGTCGCCGTTCTCGCCGACGAGCGTGTCGCCAACGGGATCGCCGGGGAAGGCGACGTCGCCGCGGGCCAGCGCCCACAGGTCGTCGTTGCCGTCGCCGCCGTAGGTGGTGTCGACCCCCAGGTTGGCGAAGATCCGGTCGTTCCCGGGTCCGCCGTACTGCGTGTCGTCACCCCGACCGCCCGACATCAGGTCGCGTCCGGCGTTGCCGAAGACCTGATCGTTGCCGTCCCCGCCGTGGAGGCGGTCGTTGCCGTCGCCGCCGATCACGGTGTCGTTGCCCGGTCCGCCGAACACGCGGTCGCGCCCGCCGATGCCGTTGCCCGGCACGTCGCCGCGCAGGTAGTCATCGCCCTTGCCGCCGACGATGAAGTCCCGGCCGCGATAGCCGTTGACGACGTCGTTGCCGTCGCCGCCGAACAGGCGGTCGTTGCCCTGGTCGCCGCTGATGTTGTCGTTGCCCAGGCCGCCGCGGATGCGGTCGTTGCCGCCGCCGCCGCTGAGGGTGTCGTTGCCCTGATTACCCTCGATGCGGTCGCGACCCGGTCCGCCGAATACCTTGTCGTCACCGGCAAGGGCGCGGACTCGGTCGTTGCCGGCCCGAGCAAAGATCGTGTCGTTGCTCGGCGTACCGGTGATCCGGTCGTTGTGGTTGGTGCCGATGATGGTCGCGGCAAAGGCCACCGCGCTGAAGAGCGCAAGGCCCGCTGCCGCCACAACCAGGGCAACCGTGATGCGAGTGGAACGTCGTGCCATACCCGTCGTACCTCCTGCAGTTCGTTTGACGTCCTCTCGAACAGTGGGACGGTGGCAGAGTTGCGGTAGGGCGCCAAGAACGCGACCCGCCGCGTGCCATACTCCGCGCTCTCCCCGGGGGCGTAGCTCAGTTGGTTAGAGCGCCGGCCTGTCACGCCGGAGGTCGCGGGTTCGAGTCCCGTCGCTCCCGCTTTCGGCACCGCAGTTGTGGTGCCGTTCTTGTTTCAGTGGTGGGCGCCTTGGAAGTAGCCGCGAAACGGCTGGCGGGGCTTCACGGCGACGATGTGGCCACCCGGCGCATGACGTATCGGTGCTTTGTGAGGTCGCCCATGAAGTAGAGGTCTTCGAGGCGCTCAAGCTGCCCGACGAGCTCGCGCTGGCGGCGGTGTTCGTCGCCAGGAGCGGAAGCGAGGTCGCGGATCGCTTGAGCGCGCTGCCGGCCCGAACGTGGGCGGCGAAGCCGCGGCGCTGGAGGTCTGTGAGCAGGTGCTGGGTCCAGCGCCGCGACGTCTCGGGTCCTCGGATGGCGTGGACTTGGGTGGTGGAGAGCAGCCGGTGCTGGCCGAGCGCGGCGAGCACCTCTACGCCCGCGGCTTGCAGCGGCCGGCGTTCAGCGGGCGAAGCGACCGTAGGCGGGCCACAACGGGGTGTCGACGACGCTACTTACGCTCACTGCGTCCGGGGCCCGGAAACTGGAACAGCGCCAGCGCGCGAGCGCGGGGAACTTCCGGTCGTTGGGAACAGCCAGGAACATCTGCGCGACCGTCAGCGGGATGAGCTCAGCGTCAGTGATCTGTGGCAGCCAAATGTGCCCACGTGATTTGGGGATCGACTACGGGCGGGCGGGTCGCCCGCCCGTAGTCGACGTGCGCTGGTCTATCGCGCGCGGTAGACCGTCTCGCACCCGATGACGCGGTCGAACCCATCTACGATCGCGATGTCGCGACCGCTGCCGCAGCGAACCGTCTCGCGCCGGGCGTTGGCGGCGATGACGACGTCGTTGCCGCTCCCCGCGGAGTAGTAGTTGCGGCCAAAGCCCCCGTCGAGGCGGTCGTTGCCGGGGCCGCCGTAAAGGCGGTCGTTGCCGTCGCCGCCGCTGAGGCGGTCGTCGCCCCGTTGGCCGAGCAGGGTGTCGTTGCCCAGGCCTCCCTCCATGAAGTCCTGTCCGTCGCCGCCGGAGATCCGGTCATCGCCGCGACCGCCGGAGAGGTCGTCGGGCCCGTCGCCGCCGTAGAGAAGATCGTCGCCCAGGCCGCCGCTGATGAAGTCAAAGCCGGCGTCGCCGTAGATGGTGTCGCCCCCCCGGCCTCCCGAGAGGTCGTCTGCGCCGTTGCCGCCGCGGATTGTGTCCAGTCCGTCTGATCCGTTGAGCAGGTCGTTGCCATCCCCGCCGTCGATCTCGTCGTCACCGGCGCCGCCGGTCGCTTGGTCGTCGCCCGGGCCGCCGGACAGGCAATCGTCCCCCTGCAGCCCGTTGAGGGTGTCGTTGCCGGCGAGCCCCTGGATGCGATCCCCGAATGGGGTTCCGTTGAGCGTGTCATCGCCGGCCGTGCCGGCGATCGTCGCCGGCGTGCAGAGCTCTGCCTGTGCCCCGGCGGTTGCGGGCAGCGCGAGGACCACCGCACCTGCCGCGGCCAGCATGAGCATTGAAATCCTGTATTGCATTGAATCCTCCCAGTGGGGTTGTCGCGACGCGGCGAGCCGGCCGCTCCGCCTTAACGAGACCCTAACCCCGCATCACGGGAAACGATGCGCAAAATATCACGGATCTGACCCACGACGAGGACGGGGAAGGACACCAGGGTCATCAGGCTAGGTGACCAGCATGGTCCAGCTGAACAGCGGGAGGCGCAGCATGGTCATGCCGGGCGCGCGGTGGCGAAGCAGCGTGGCCAGGACCATCGCGGCGAGCAGGATCTCGCCGGCCGTGGCAGGGCGACGCCGAACACCCACAGGTCCATCCCGATCCCGGGCGTGTTCGCCGCGTTTGAAAGGGGATCAAACGCCGTCCACCCGGCGCGCCCGGGACCGCCGTTGGTGAGAAACCCCATGTACATCGTCACCCCGCCGCCCAGGAACAGCCACGAGCCCAGCAGCGCGAGCCGCGGCCAGGCCAGCTCGGCGGCCCCCACCTGCAAAGGAACGAAGTAGACGCCGAGCCCGAGCGCCATCGGCGTCACGAAGAGATAGATCATCGTTGAGCCGTGCATCGAACAGCGCGTTGTAGGCGTTGCGCGAGACCACTTGCAGCTCCGGCTGGGCGAGCTCTGCACGCATCACCAGCGCCATCACTCCGCCGGCGAGGAAGAACACGAGGGCGAGCACCATCACCCGCAGCCCGAGGCGCTTGTGATCGGTGCCGCCCGCTGACGCGACGAGGCCCGAAAGGCGCCGCGAGGCGACCGCGACGTTCACCGCGCCTCCGCCCGGGCGCGCCTTCGCCCAGCGAGCAAAGTCGCGACGCGAGAGCACGTCGACCGCGAAGGTCATATCGCCGTGGTGCGGCCGCAGTACTCGGCGCAGGCACCTCCAGCGCTGTGAAAGCCCACGGTGTCGAACACCAGCTCGAAGCGTGTGCTGCCCCTCGGGAAAGCGTCGCGCTTGAAGCGAAGGGCCGGGATCCAGAAGGAGTGGATCACGTCCTGGGAGCGCATGGTGAAGCGCACGGTCTCCTCGACCGGCACCGTCAGGGTCGGCGGCTCGGTGTCCGTCCCGATCTGGCTGAGCCCTTGCGCCGGGTAGTCAAAGCGCCAGCGCCACTTGGCGGCGACGCCCGAGATCTCAAGCCCTGCCGGCCTCGACGCGCGATCCTCACGCGACTCGGTCTGAAACGTCGAGCCGACCAGCACGGCGGCGACGCCTGCCAAGCCGAGGGCATAGAGCCCCTCGACGACGGGAGCACCCGTGCGTTGACGCGGGACGCGTCCATCGCCGCGGCGCCGGTAGCGCAGCGCGATGCAGACCACCACCACCAGGACCAGGATGAAGACGCCCGCCCCGATGGGCAGGTAGAGGTCCTGTAGCAGGTAGAGGTCCTGTAGCCCCTGGTACTCATGGCGCGTATCGACCGCCCGCCGAGTCGAATACCACTGGCGGCGCGGGGATCGCGCCAAGCCCTTCGGCACGCCCTCCCCCTGTCAGCACGCTGACCGTCCACGCGCCCGGCCTGCTCACGTTTGCCCTTTAAGGATGCCGGCGTCCTGGAGACTCCCCCAATGAGCGAGCTGTCCACCGAGCGCGCCGGCGCTGCCACGTCCCGGCGCGAGGATTTCACAGCCGAGGCGGCCGGCGCCCAGCACGGCCGGCGACTGCGCAACAGCCTGGTGGCGCTCGCCGTACTCGGTGCGCTCGTCACGGTGCTGCTCCTCTCCGTGCCCGGTCTGCACGGCGTCACCGAGCGCCTCCGCCATGTCCGTCCGGCCTGGCTGGCGCTCGGGATCGGACTGGAGCTTCTCTCGTGCCTCGGATACGTCGTCGCGTTCGCGCTCGTCTTCTACCCCGTACCGCGTCGTCTGGCCGCGCGCATCGCCTGGTCCGAGCTCGCGGCCAACACCGTCCTCTCCGCCGGCGGTATCGGAGGGCTCGGCCTCGGAGCGTGGATCCTGCGCAGCAAGGGGGTGCCCGCGCGACGCATCGTGCGGCGCTCCGTGGCGCTGTACCTGCTCACCAGCGCGGTCAGCCTCGTCGCGGTGATCGCCGTCGGCACGGGCTTGGGGCTCGGAGTGCTCGGCGGTCCTCGCGGGACGCTGCTGACACTGCTCCCGGCGGCCATCGCAGCGGCGGCGATTGCGCTCGTCATGCTCGTTCCCCGCTGGGCACCTCGCCTCGCCCGGGCCCTGCATCCCCGGTTTCCCAGGCTGGCGGCGGCAGCCACGGGGCTCGCGGATGGAGTGGAGGAGGCCCTGGACGTCCTACGCCAGCCCGACTGGCGGCTCGCCGGCTTCGTCGCCTACTGGCTGTTCGACGTCGCCGTGCTGTGGGCTGCGTTTCGAGCGCTCGGCCATGCCCCGCCGTTGGCATCGATCACCATGGGCTACCTGATCGGACAGCAGGCGGGCTCGCTTCCCCTGCCCGGAGGCTTCGCCGTGGTGGAGGGCGGGCTGATCGGCGCGCTGGTCCTGTACCACGTCGCGGCCGCCCCGGCGACCGCCGCGACCTTGATCTTCCGCACGATCGTGCTCTGGCTGCCGGCCGTGCTGGGGGGGATCGCGTTCGTCGTGCTCCGCCGCAGCCTGGCCGACCCAGTCGCCCTGCGGCCGGCGCGGTCCGAGCGGTCGAGCTGATCGACCCAGTCGTCCTCAGCGCGACGGCAGTCGTGGTGCCCACGGAAGCCACCACGTGCGGGTGACGGCGGCGCACTCACGGTGGCAGACCCGCCCGTGGGAGAAGCCGACGCGATCGTCGGCCCGTACGATGAATCCACACCTAGGGCAGCGCCCGACGCGTGCACGGGCGACGTGGGCGATGGCGGCGACCCACCAGTAGCGTGCCAGCTCGGCGATCGGCAGCAGATGCACGTGCAGCCTCATCGTCGCTGATGACACGTCATGGCGCCGGACGACTCGCGGCGCGCTTTTCGGGGTCAGAGCGCTGACAACGTGGGCCGCGGAGGCGTCGGAGGGTTGGATGTCCGTGGAAGACTCGCCGCGATGATTCAAGCGATCCGCTCGCGGGCTGCGGGGCAGGTGGTCGTCGTGACCGGGGCCTCTTCCGGGGTGGGCCGCGCCACCGCGCGCGCGTTCGCCCGACGCGGCGCGCACGTCGCGTTGCTGGCCCGGGGCGGTCCGGGCCTCGAGGCCGCCGCGGCCGAGGCCAAGCGCGAGGCGGGGCGCACCCTGGCCGTCCCGACCGACGTCACCGACGCGGCGCAGGTGGACGCCGCGGCCGATCGCGTCGAGGCCGAGCTCGGCGAGATAGACATCTGGGTCAACGACGCGATGGCGACGATCTTCGCTCGCGTGTGGGACACCGAGCCCGATGAGATCCGCCGCGCCACCGAGGTGACCTACCTCGGCGCGGTCCACGGGACCATGGCCGCGCTCAAGCACATGCGCCCGCGCGACCGGGGGAAGATCGTGCAGGTGGGCTCGGCGCTGGCCTATCGAGCGATTCCGCTCCAGGCTGCCTACTGCGCCGCCAAGCATGCGCTTCGCGCCTTCACGGACTCGCTGCGGTGCGAGCTCATGAGCGAGCGCTCGGGCGTCTCGGTCACGATGGTCCAGCTCCCCGGCCTCAACACGCCGCAGTTCAGCTGGGTCCGCGTGCGCGGCCTGCCCATGTCCCCCCGGCCCGTGGCGCCGGTCTACCAGCCCGAGGTCGCGGCCGAGGCGATCGTGTGGGCGGCGCGCCACAAGCGGCGCGAGGTGTGGGTGGGAGGGTCGAGCGTGGCGACGATCGTGGGCAACAGGCTCGCCCCCAAGGTGGCCGACCTCTATCTCGCCCGCACCGCCATCAAGGGCCAGCAGACCGACCAGCCGCTCTCGCCCGACCGCCGCGACTACCTGTTCGAGCCGGTGGCCGACGACCGCGGCGCGCACGGCGGGTTCGACGCCGAGGCCGTGTCGCGCTCGTGGCAGCTGGCGGCGAGCCGGCACCGCGGCGCGCTGCTGGCGGCGGCCGCGGCTGCCGCGGCGTCCGTGGCCAGGCTTGCGCGCGAGCGTCGGTGAGGGCGCCCGCCGACGCATACCCGCCGATCGCCGACTACGGGGTGATCGCCAACGGCGTGACCTCGGCGCTCGTGTCGCGGACGGGCTCGATCGACTGGTGCTGCCTTCCCCGCCTGGACTCGGCCTCGGCCTTCGGGCGGCTGCTGGACTGGGAGCGCGGCGGGTTCTGCCGGCTGGCGCCGGTGCATGCGGGCGCGACCCGGCGCGAGTACGTGGAGCAGTCCTTGGTGCTCGCCACGACCTTCACCAGTGGCGGCGGCGAGGCGGTCGTGTACGACCTGATTCCCCTGCCGCGACAAGGAGGGGAGCTCCCCGGGGTGCTGCGCATCGTGGAAGGCAGGGCGGGCGTGGTTGCGCTCGACCTGCGGATCGAGCCCCGGTTCGACTACGGCCAGGTGCGCCCGTGGCTGCGTCGTGACGGGCCGCGGCGCTTCACCGCGATCGGCGGCGACGACGCGCTGGTCATCTCCTGCGAGGGCGAGCTGGACTGCGACGACGCGCACGGCCTGAGCGCCCGCCTCGAGGTGCGGGCCGGCGAGCGGGTGCGGTTGGCGATCGACTTCGCCCGCCCGGAGAGCGTCGACCCCCAGCCCCCGCCCCCGGCCTCCGCTGGCGAGCTCGATCGCCGGCTCGAGGAGACCGTCCAGCGCTGGGCGCAGTGGGCCTCGCAGGCACGGGGCGCCACCGGGCCACCCGATCCGCGGGTGCTGCGCTCGGCGATCGTCCTTCAGGGCCTGACCCACCCCGCCACGGGAGCGATGGCCGCCGCCGCGACGACCTCGCTGCCCGAGGCGATCGGCGCCCAGCGCAACTGGGACTACCGCTTCTCGTGGATACGCGACTCGACGTTCGCGGTGCGCTCGCTGGCGGAGATCGGCTTCGTCGAGGAGGCCGACGCGTTCCGGCGCTTCGTCGCGCGCTCGGCGGCGGGGCATGGCGACGAGCTTCAGATCGCCTACGGCCTGGGCGGCGGACGCCGGCTCTCAGAGCAGGAGCTCGACCACCTCGATGGTTATCGCGGCTCGCGGCCGGTCCGGTCGGGCAACGGTGCCGTGCGCCAGCTCCAGCTCGACACGATCGGCGAGCTGGTCAACCTGTCCTGGGCCTGGCACCGGCGCGGGCACTCCCCCGACGACGATCACTGGCGCTTCCTGGTCTCGGTCGTCGACCTCGCCGCCGAGAGATGGGGGGAGCCCGATGCCGGCCTGTGGGAGTGGCGGGGCGACCCGCAGCACTTCGTCCACTCAAAGGCGCTGTGCTGGTCGGCGCTGGAGCGCGGGATCCGCCTCGCGCAGGAGTGCGGGCGCAGCGAGCCGGTCGCCCAGTGGTCGCAGGCTCGGGCGCGCGTGCGCGCGGCGGTCGAGGAGCACGGCTACGACCCCGCGAGGAACACGTTCGTGCAGGCTTTTGGCCGCGACGAGCTTGACGCCGCGCTGCTGCTGCTGCCGATGGCGGGATTCGTCGCCTGGGACGACGAGCGCATGGTCGGCACCGTCGACGCCGTGCGCGAGGAGCTCGGCGCCGGCGGCGGCCTGCTCTACCGCTATCGGCGCTCGGACAGCCTGGGCGGCAAGGAGGGGGCGTTCCTGGCGTGCACGTTCTGGCTGGCCGAGTGCCTGGCCCGGCAGGCCCGGGGCGCCGAGGCGCGGGAGGTCTTCGACGCCGGCTGCGCGGCGGCCAACGACCTCGGCCTGTTCTCCGAGGAGCTCGATTCCGAAACCGGCGAGATGCTCGGCAACCTGCCCCAGGCCCTCACGCACTTCTCGCACATCAGCGCAGCGGTCGCACTGGGGGCGGCGGAGCTCCGGACGGCCCCGGGGACGCCTACATCGCCTCCTTGATCCCCCGCCGGATCAGCCACACGTTGGCCGGATAGGCCGTGGCGAAGCCGATCACCATCCCGACCTGCATGAGGAACCAGTAGGCGGCGTGGTCGGGCTTGAGGTGCGGGTCGGTGAAGAGCACGAGCTGCATGATGGCCATCCACCCGAACAGTCCGACCTCGAAGGCGATCAGCGACAGCGTGTCGGCCTTGAGCGCTGCCTTGATCCCGTCGCGGACCCCGAGGTCGCGCATGGGAGCGATCGAGTAGTACTGAAACGCGATCCCCAGCGCGAACGCGAGCGTGAAGTCGGCGATGTACTCGGCCGGCAGCGCCAGGCCGAGCAGCTCGAACGCGCCTGCGAACACGATCCACGTCCCGATGATGTCACCGAGCGTGCAGCCGGCTCCGCAGTGGCTGACGCCGACGCCGACCGACGCCGGGAAGCCGTACCGGGGCTCGTCGCCGGTCTCCTGCTGATGCTTGTGGGAATTCGGGCGTCCCCAGCGCCGGTAGGCCCACATCGCGGCCGGGCCGAAGTACAGCGCGGTCACCGGCCACACCGCCTCCATGATCCACATCTGCTGGCGGTAGCCGCGCAGGAAGATGTCGCCGGCGATCCAGGCCGCACTGGCGAACGCGACGGCGAGCGCGATCCAGGCCACGACGGTCAGCCATTCGGGGGGCATGCTCAGGCGGTATCGCTACCGGCCGCGCGCCGCGGCGACCAGCGCGATCGTCGCGGCGGCCGCAGCCCCGCCGGCCGCCAGCACCGCCGCCCGCCGCCGCTTCACGCTCGCGGGGGCCGGGGGCTTGTCCCCGTAGTAGCCCTCCTCGGGCCTGCCGGGCGTGTAGGCCTGCGGCCCGCGCTCGCGCGCGAGCTTCATCACCTGGGCCACGTGCAGCGCCCGTCGGCCGGTGCCGGCCTGCTCGATCTGGGTCTTGCAGGAGAAGCCGTCGGCGACGACGATGGTCTCGGCGTCAGCTTCGCGCACGGCGGGCAGCAGCGCCTGCTCGCCACAGTCGAGCGAGATCTCGCGCTTGCCGCGCTCAAAGCCCCACGAGCCGGCAAGCCCGCAGCACCCGCCGCTGACCTCCTCGACCTCGAGGCCCATCCGCTCGAGCAGCCGCCGCTCGGGGCCCATTCCTCCTGTGGCCTTGTGATGGCAGTGGCCCCACAGCAGCGCTCGACGCGTCGCCCGCGGCACCTCGACGTCGAAGCGCTCGAAGAACTCACCGAAGTGGTAGACGCTGCCGGCCATCCGCTTGGCGTCGTCGTCGTGGGGCAGCATCTTCTTGAGCTCGTCCTTGAACACCGCCAGGCAGCTCGGCTCCATGCCCACGATCGGCGTGCCGGCGCGGATCTCGTCACGGAGCGCCTCCAGGGTGTTGCGCAGGTAGCGCTCGGCCATGCCGAGGAACCCGTAGTCATAGAGGGGGCGCCCGCAGCACACGTGTCCCTCGGGCATCACCACCTGCCAGCCGGCGGCCTCGAGCGCCTCGACGCACGCCACCCCCACGTCGGTGTGGAGGTGGTTGTTGAACGTGTCCGGCCACAGCACCACGCGGCGCCCGTGGGGATTGACCGCCGGACGGCGGCGAAACCACTGCTGGAGGGTGATCGGGGCGAACTTCGGGATCCTGCGGGCGCCGTCGACGCCGCCGGCGAGCTTGGCCAGCGCGCTGAACGGAGGCGTCTGGGTGAGGAAGTTCACGAGTCCCGGCAGCTGTGAGGCGGCGAGCGCCGCCTGGTCGATCAGCCCGAACGCATAGGCGTAGCGCGGGCGCCAGCGCCGCAGGCTCTTGTAGTGGTGATGGAGGAACTCCGCCTTGTAGGTGGGCATGTCCACGTTGACGGGGCAGTCGTTCGTGCACCCCTTGCAGGCCAGGCACAGGTCGAGCGCGTCATAGACCTCCCGGCTCTGCCAGCCGTCCGTGATGACCTCGCCCTGGAGCATCTCCCACAGCAGCCGCGCGCGCCCGCGCGTGGAGTGCTTCTCCTCGCGGGTGACCTGAAAGCTCGGGCACATGGTCGTCTGGGCCTCGGGCACCCGGCACTTGCCCACGCCCACGCAGCGCAGCGCGGCGTGGGCGAAGTCCCCGCCGTCCTCCTCGTAGGCGAAGCGCACCTTCGGCCGGGCCGGGTTGGAGTCGACCCCGAGCTTGAGGTTGACGTCCAGGGGATAGGGGTCGACCACCTTGCCGGGGTTCATCATTCCCCGCGGGTCCCAGATGCGCTTGAACTCGCGCATCGCTTCGACGAGCTCCGCTCCGTACTGCTTTACCAGGAGCTCTGCGCGCTGCTGGCCGTCCCCGTGCTCGCCCGACAGCGACCCGCCGTAGCCGACCACCAGGTCCGCCGCCGCCTCGAGAAAGCGGCGGTAGTTGCCCAGCCCGTCCGCGCTGCGCAGGTCGAAGTCGATCCGAGAGTGGATGCAGCCCTGCCCGAAGTGGCCGTAGGTCGAGCCCCGGAGCCCGTGGGCGTCATACAGCGCGCGCAGGTCGCGCAGGTAGGGGCCGATCTTCGCGGGCGGCACGGCGGAGTCCTCCCAGCCGGGCCAGTGATCGCCGTCGGGCGGGAACGCGGTCGAGCCGAGACCGCTCTCGCGCAGCTTCCAGATGTCACCGCTGTGGCCGCCCTCCTGCGCGCTTCGCAGCACCTTGATGCGCTCCTCGGGGAGGTCCTTGTCGTCCACCAGCCAGGCGACGAGCCGGTCGGCCTGAGCCTCGGACTCCTGCGCGCTGT
The DNA here is from genome assembly GCA_038231895.1 of Solirubrobacterales bacterium. Classification (GTDB taxonomy): domain Bacteria; phylum Actinomycetota; class Thermoleophilia; order Solirubrobacterales; family Solirubrobacteraceae; genus JALYZC01. The sequence continues at coordinate 14,904 of JBBSIW010000010.1, forward strand.
CGGAGCCGAGCTGCACGAGCAGCCACGCCTCCCCCTCGGGGCGCGGCAGCTCGGCGATCTCCTCCACGTTCATGTCCAGCTCCTGCTGGTCGTGGATGAGCTCGCGGTCGATGCCCTCGAGGCCGATCGGGCGAAAGCGCTCGATCATCTCCTGCACGTGGTCGCCCGCGGTTGGAAGGTCGTCGTACTCGACGACCACGAGCGTGCGCATCAGCATCGCGGGCGTGAGCTTGAGGACCGCGCTGGTGACGGTGACGCAGGTGCTCTCGGTGCCCACGAGCGCGCGCGCGACGTTGAAGCCGCGCTCGGGCAGCAGCTCGTCGAGGTTGTAGCCCGAGACGCGGCGGGGCAGCTCGCTGACCGGCTTCATCCCCTCCCGGATCGCGCCGGCGTAGCGGTCGCGCAGGTCGCGCAGCTGCCGGTAGATCTCGCCCTTGCGCCCGCCGGCGGCGATGATCGCCTCGAGCTGGTCCTCCTCGCCGACGCCGACCCAGAAGCGCTCGCCCTCGTAGGTCACCACCTCAAGCGCCTCGGTGTTGTCGGAGGTGCGCGGCCCGGGCCCGTAGAGCTGGGACTGGACCGAGTGGATGCCGCACGAGTTGTTGCCGAGGTTGCCGCCGATCGTGCAGCGCGAGTGGCTGGAGGGGTCGGGGCCGAAGACCATGTTCACCTTCGGGCCGACCTGCTGGTTGACCTGCTCGTTGATGGCTCCGGGCTGCGCCCGCACCGTCCCCGCCTCGCCGTCGGGCTCCTCGACGGCGGTCATGTACTTCGAGGTGTCGATCACGACCGCGTGGTTGACGGTCTCCCCGGACAGGCTCGTACCGCCGCCCCGGTTGACGATCGGCGCGCCGAGCTGCGCGCAGGCTCGGTGCGTCGCCACGATGTCATCGGTCGTCCTGGGGATCACCACCCCGATCGGGACCTGGCGGAAGTTCGAGGAGTCGTTGGCGTACATCGCCAGCGTCGCCGCGTCGAAGCGGACCTCGCCTGCGACCGTGGCATCGAGCCGGCGCTGCAGGCCGCGGACGTCGAGCTCGATCGTGTCGTCGGCGGGGCCCACGCCGCGACCGCGCTTGATCGGGATCCGGCGCCGACCGCTCTGCGTTACTGAAGGTGGGCTCATCTGGGCCGCACTACCCGTGACGGCACTGTTCGTGAACTCGGGCGGTCAGCGCTCGAACACCTCACCCCGTGCCCGCCGTACCTGATCACCCGCGGCGTGCTCTGCGCTGACTGCATGCTCACAGTCCACCAGCCCAGGGGCGCTCGATCAAGCAGCGTGTCAGCGCATCGACGGTTCTCGACCGCGCTCGCGGTCGCCCTGCCGGCGCGCCCACCAGCATCGCAAGGAGCGCGTGCGTGAGCGGTGCCGCCACGATCGTGCCCCCTCGGTGTCCCGACCCCAGCGCTCGGCGAGATGCCCGAAGAGGATGAGCAGGCGGCCCTCGATCCGGTCCAGGTGAACGATGGCGATGCGTAGGGCGAGCCAGCGTGCCCGTTCTCCCGGGCGCCCCACGATGGCGGCGACCAAAGCCGGCCACGGTCCAATCCGGACGGCGAAATCAGCGTCGAGCACTGCGAGGGTGAGCTTCTCGAGGGCGGTGAAGGAGATGTGCACGTCGGGCATGGTGTACTCGCCGTCGTGGTCCCAGGGGCGCAGCAGGTCGCCGGGGTCCAGCAGCTCTACCGTGGCATCGCCTGCCAGCACCATCTCGCGAGTGACGAAGCCGCTCACGAGTAGGAGGCCAAGCCAGCCTCGCTTCTCCCCGAACTGGCTCACGGCCTCCCAGTTCCCCGCAGCCACCGTGTGCACGGCTGCCAGCGCATCGCGCTGAGCCAGCGCCTCCGGGTCGAGGCCGTGGGCGAGGTCGGGGTCCGCCTCCAGCACGCGTATCTTCTCCGTCTCCTCCGGCAAGCGCCCGCATTCAACCACCAGCCCCCGGCGCCGGCGCACGACGCCGGTACGGAGGTCAGGCAAGGGATCGGACCGGGTGCGGATCCATCGCGTTCGCCCCGCGGCGGCACGCAGTGGGCTCAGCCCTCGCCGCCGGCGGTTCCTCGCTGCGCCAGGCCCCAGAAGGCCCGCCACGGCGACCCGCCGGAGGCGGCGACCCGCCGCACGTGCTGGCCGGCCGCCAACGCCTCCTTGAAGCCGAAGGCGAACAGGGTGAACGAGATCGCCGCCGAGGCGAGGCACAGGGTGCACCATGCCCCACCACGGTGGGCTGGATCACGATGAGCATCACGCTCACGAGCGCGCCCGACAGGACGACCGCGCCGAAGGCCAGCGCGGTCCACGGCATCGTTCGCCACCGATCGGCACCTCCGATGAAGCTCAGGACGACCTCGCTGGCGTACGCGAGCACACCGGCCGCCGCGTCTGGCACCGGCGAGGTGAGGTCGAGCACCTGCGGACTTCCATGCGGGAAGAACGGATCCCAGACGTTCGAGAGCGCATCGACCTGATAGAGCGTGAGGTAGCCGGCGACGGCGAGGCCGACCAGCGCCAGTGCGGCGAGGGGCAGCCGCGTGCTCCACGCCGTCGGGTTCTCGCTCCAGCCGGGCGGGACGTCGTCGCTCATCTTCCTGGCAGCCGCACGTAGATGCCCTATGCGCCGCGCTCGAGCGCCCGGGCCGCGTCGCGGACGCGCTCGACGTCGGCCTTGATCGGCACCTGGTCGGCCACCCCCGCGGCGAGGAGCTCCGCCTGGCGCTCGACCTCACGCGTGCCGGTGCCTGCGTCATGGGCGGCTCGGCGGACCTGGGCCAGGAGCTCGACCAGCCGGGCGGCGAAGACGGGATAGGACGCGCCCTTCACCCGCACCTGCTCGAACCCCAGCCTGGTCAGGTCATCGAGGCTCGGCGCGCAGGCCACGAAGCGTGGGGCGCCGGCCGCGTCCACGCGAATCGGCATCCCAGCGCCACGCTCGGCGAAGAGCACGAGCGTCTCGGCGACCGAGTTCATCGCGTTCTCGGCGGTGGTCGGGTCGTTGAGGCTCGGAGACAGGCCCTTCAGCGCGACATCCGCGAGCTGGCGGACTGGGAA
>JBBSIW010000011.1:0-17655 GCA_038231895.1 Solirubrobacterales bacterium
CACGAGCGCGTCGTGCGCGGCGAGGTCGAACCGCTTGAAGGTGGAGTTGGCGACGTAGCTCAGGGTGAAGTAGGCAACGCCAAGAATCACCCAGGCCGTGAACGGCGCCAGCCACACGCTGTTGAGCGAGAACAGGAACAGCGCCAGGCTCAGCCCCACCCACGAGATGAGCTGGGTCACACTGAGGAGCCGGTTGTTCGGATTGACGTAGAGGATCCGCTCCCGATCGTCTGGTGCTGAGGGCAGCGCGGCCACCCGGGTTTCGCAAGGTCGTCGCAGGCTCATTCTAGGTGCTGTCGCCGAGCCACCGCCCAGCTTGAATCCGCGCGATGCGAGCAGACGGATGGGTAGGAATGAGGAGCTATCGCGCCGCACGAGGGTTGAAGGGCGTCCGATCCCCTGACCCTCGCAAGCCGCCTCTACAACACCGCTAGGATCAACTGGAGTCTGTCTCAGTGGCGCTTCTGCTTACCAACGGACGCGTGGCGAGCGTCGACTGCCGGGATCCATCGTGGAGAGAATCATGCACTCTGATCCCGCTCGCCGCCGTCGCTCCAGTTGCGTGCAGATCGCGCGAGCCATGATTCCGGCTCTGGGGGTTGTAGGCGTCACGCTGGCTGGGCTGGTGGTGGCCTCGGCTGGTCTCGCACGAGTGTCGCCGGCGTGCGCTGGTCCGCCCCCACCGCCGGCGAAGAGCCAGGCTCTCGGCCCGGCGTTTAGATCTTTTGGGCGCCTAGGGGCGGAGCTCGCGTGCGGGGTGCCCCCAACACCGGCGCAGACGGAGCGCGAGCGTGCCGGCGCTCCGTTCCTCACGCAGGGGCACGCGCTCGCGCGAGAGGACTACGCCCTGGCATGTGCTCAACTGTCCAAGGCTGTTCTGCGCAGGGTCAAGGCTCGCAGTCTCCGCGCGGCCCGGCGGGCCTGCATCAGGCAGTTGCGATCCGAGGTCAAGGGTCTCGACGGGGGGCGCGTTCGCGGCCTCGCCAGTACCCGGGTCCTCAAGGTTCGCGTCACGCAGCGCCGAGCGCGGGTGACGGTGCAGACCACGCTCTACGGCGTCAAACCGCGTGCCACGGGCACCACGGTCCGCGAAGGCGGCCGCTGGAAGATCGCAAAGCCGTTGTCGGGGGCTCATGTGGGCAGGTCACTCGTCGAGCGCATTCCGTCTGAGGGGATGGTTCCGACCCTGCGCGCCGGCGACACGATCCTCGTTGATCAGGACGCCTACCGCAAAACTCCGCCCGCGATCGGGGACATCGTCGTCTTTCACCCGCCCGCCGGCGCCGAGACGAACGAATGCGCCAAACGCCCTCCGAAAGGCCAGGCTTGCGCTTCAGCCGATCGACACAAGTCAAAGCAGCTGTTCGTCAAGCGGATCGTCGCCGGCCCGGGGGATCGCATGTCGATCAGCGATGGGCACGTGATCCGAAACGGCGCGCTCGCTCCCGAGGCCTTCATCCAGCCCTGCGATGGCCAAGCCGAAGGATGCGATTTTCCGAGGGCATTCACCGTCAGCGCGGGGCGCTACTACATGCTGGGCGACAACCGTGGCGCGTCTGACGACAGCCGCTACTGGGGCCCGGTCGCGGCGGCGTCGATCATCGGTCGAGTCCGGCGCGTGGGCCCATGAGGTGAGAACAGCACGCCCACGCTGGGCCGCGGCGCGCGTTGCGTCGGCATGGGCGCGGCTGGTTTCGAAGAAGCGACCTCTCGCGTGTGAGGCAGGACGAGCCGGACGCCGCGGTCCCCGGAAACATGGGCGGTAGCAGGCAGCATCAACTGTGGGACGAAGATTCTGATCCCCGCTGATTGGGGCCGATTTGGGGCTACGCTTCGGTTGTGTCAAGTAACGACCTATCGAGCGAGGAGCCCACGGTTTGTCCGGCGTGCGGCAAGCAGACCAAGACGGTGGTGGGACGGTGCCCCAACTGCAGTTACGCGAAGACCTCTGCCGCATTGTCGTTCCCTGAGCGCTATTTAGCCCGTGGCCCGGGAGCTGACTCGGGGTCCGCTCATGTCGTACGTGCTGACGTTCGCGCCCGGGCTGGTGGTGGTGTCACTCGGGGTCTACGTCTTTGACTCGGTGGTTCTCGTTGTCATAGGCGCGGTCCTCCTCCTGCTGGCTCCTGCGGTGGGATTCCTGTCTCGCATCGGTGGGTAGTAGAGCCACCGAGCCATTAGCCGTCATTGGTGGTCTTGGAGGCGCCTCGTGGCGGACACGGCCAGTGGTCCACGCTTGAGGCGAACGCCGTGCGTCGCGGCCGCATGGGCTGCCGGAGATCAAACGTCAGCTTCCCACAATAAAGACCCTACAAGAGTACACTAGCCGATATAGTGTCCTATATATGCTACCTAATCATAACGATGGTCCACCCCGAGTTCCACCGCCGGTGCGTCGCGCGCTCGGCGAGGTTGCTGGCGGGATCGCTGGCTGGCGCAAGCTGCGCGGCCTCACGCAGGTCCAGCTCGCGGACCGCGCCGGTATTGACCGCAAGACCGTGCTGCGGCTGGAGAAGGGCAGTGGGGGCGTGAGCATCGAAAATCTCCTGCGCGTGTTGCGGGCACTCGGGATTCTCGAGGCGCTGCCGCAGGCCCTTGATCCGTATCAGAGCGACCTTGGACGGCTTCGCTCCGACGAGCAGTTGCCTCGGAGAGTCCGCCCGAAGACGCTGACGGACGATGGCTAACCCGACCGCCGACGTGGTCGTCCAAATCGGCAACGAGGAGTTGTTGGCTGGTCGCCTGTGGACACACCGGCGACGCAACACAGAGTCCGCGACGTTCGCGTACGACGCGGCTTACCTTGTCCACCCCCGGGCGTATGGGCTCGACCCGGGCCTGCCACTGACCGCCGGCCAGCAACAGTCCGCGAGTGGTCGCCCGATCTTTGGCGCGTTCTCGGATTGCGCGCCCGACCGCTGGGGCCGTCGCCTCATCAACCGCGCCGAAGAGCATCGGGTTCGCGATCAGGGCGGCGGTGCGGAGCGCAGCTTCGGCGAGGCCGACTACCTCCTGCGCGTCCGCGACGACCTCCGCCAAGGCGCCCTGCGCTTCCGTGACACACGGACAGGCGCCTATCTGGCCTCTGAGCAGACCGGCGTCCCGCACCTAGTTGAGCTGCCGGAGCTCCTGAGCGCGAGCGAACGGATGGAGCGCGACGAGGCGACGACTGCCGAACTCCAGGTACTCCTGCGCGGTGGGAGTTCCCTGGGGGGCGCTCGTCCCAAGGCGCACGTAGTAGATGAAGATGGCCGAATCGCAATGGCAAAATTCCCCAGTCCAGCGGCCGACGAGTGGGACGTGATGCGCTGGGAGTCTGTGGCGCTTCGGCTCGCACGCGACGCTGGCATCCAGGTTCCCGACAGCAAGGTGCACGTGATCGACGAGAAGCCGGTGCTAGTCGTCGACCGGTTCGATCGCGCAGGCGCCCGGCGGGTGGGATACGTGAGCGCGATGACGATGCTTGAAGCCACTGACGGGGACGACGGCAGCTACCTCGACATCGCGGGAGTAATCGAGGAGCACTCGCCGGCCGCCGCCGACGACCTGCGCCAGTTGTGGCGTCGTATCGCGTTCTCGATCCTCATTCGCAACACCGACGATCACCTCCGCAACCACGGTTTCTTGCGTCTCAGCACCGCCGGCTGGTCGCTGTCGCCGGCGTTCGACCTCAACCCCGATGCGCATCCCGGGCCCAAGCACCTGAGCACTGCCATCGACTACGACACCACCGAGGCGCGCATCGACGTTCTCTTCGGCGTCGCAGAGATGTTCCGTCTCCGCGAAGACGAGGCCCGAGCGGTCCTAGGGGAGGTCACGCATGCGATTGCGCGCTGGCGAGCGATCGCCGCCGACACCGGTCTGGATACTGCCGCAATGAATCGCATGGCGCGCGCGTTCGAGCATGAACAGGCCGAGCGTGCTCTCGGGCTCGTTTCACCCCCCGCGACATCGTAAAGTACCGATCGGTATGCCGCGAACGCAGCAACGGGAGTACCGCATGCGGGACTCAAGCGACGTTCGCCTTCGCTCGACGTAAACGCCAACGCGGGGCCCGACCCGTGGCTCTTCGGCGATCGGGGTCCGGAGCGCATCTGGCCACCACACTGGTGTCGCTCGCACGACCGGGGCAGACCGGAGAAAGGTCCGCGGCGCAAACCCTTTGCGCATGGGCGCGGCTGGTTTCGAACCAGCGACCTCTCGCGTGTGAAGCGAGCGCTCTCCCACTGAGCTACGCGCCCTGGGCGCGCGATTCTACGCCGTGGCCGGAGCCGATCTCGGCGCCACCGTACGATAGTCCCAGCGGCGCAATCCGACTCGTCCTGTCAGGAGGACCATGAAGATCACGGTGGTTGGAAGGGGAAACGTCGGCGGCGGTCTCGCACGGCTGTGGGAGCAGGCCGGGCATGAGGTGAGCCAGCTGGGGCGCGACGGCGGGGACGGTTCGGACGCGGACGTCGTCGTCGTGGCGGTTCCTTCCGACGCGATTGCGGAGGCACTCGACACCGTGAGCGGGATCGACGGCAAGCCCACGATCGACGCCACCAACGCCCTCGCCGGGCGCTCCGACGAGTCCGAGTCGCTGGCCCACCAGGTCAAGTCCATCGTCGGCGGCCCAACGGCGAAGGCCTTCAACCTCAACTTTGCCGCGATCTATGACGAGATCGGCAGCCAGCGAGCGACGCCGAGCAACCTCTACGCGGCGGACGACGACGCTCGCGAGGTGACCGAGCAGCTGATCCGCGACGCGGGCTATGAACCGGTGTACGCGGGCGATCTCGACAACGCCCGCCTGCTGGAATATCACCTGGCGCTGATGTTCGCGGTCAACCAGGCCGGGCTCGGACCGTTCTTCTATCGAATCGCAAAGCCGGGCGAGCTGTAGTGCACCGCGCCCTCGGAGCCTTCTTCCTGGCGGCCGGGACGCTTCACTTCACGCACCGCCGTCACTACGAGGCGATCGTGCCCGACTACCTGCCCGCCCACCGCGAGCTCGTGTGGGCCAGCGGTGTGGCCGAGATCGCCGGAGCCCTCGCCGCCCAGCACCCGCGCACCCGGCGCGGCGCGGGATGGTGGCTGACCGCGACGCTGCTCGCGGTGTTCCCGGCCAACGTCCACATGGCGCTGCACGCCGACCGTTACCCGAGCTTCCCGCCCGCACTCCTCTATGCGCGCCTGCCCCTGCAGGCTGCGGTCATCGCGTGGGCGCTTCGGGCCACGCGCTAGCATTGCCTGTGGACCGTGCTAGGCGGGGAGATAGCGGTGCCCTGCACCCGCAATCCGCTCTAGCGGGGCCGAATCCCCTCCCGAGGGGCGACGGCCCTCGGGGTCAGCCCGCCGCCGAGGCGTTGAAGGCCCGGATGTCCATGCGATGCAGGCTCGTGAACCAGGTCAGATCCGGAAGGAAGCAGCCTTAAGCGGTCACCTGCAGGCGCAGCGGGCAATCCGGCCGGAGCCATCGTCGACGTCAGCGCCTGAGGACCGAGCTTCGACGGAGGGTGCACGGTCCACTCTCTGCTACCGGCTGCTGGCGCATGTGCCCACCACGCGCCACGTCCGGCTGCGCGCTACCTCGGCGCTCTCGCGCGGTGGTGCGACAGCCACCTCCCCGGGATCGCGCGAGGCCAGAAGCAGACGCTGGGCGGCCGGCGCGGCGGCCCCGACCCAGAGTGCTCGTGTGGCATCGGGGCGCGGGGCGCTGCGAAAGTCGGTGGATGGGCGCTGCGTCCACAACGCGAGCAGCGGCACCAGCTTATGGCTGGCAACGGTGACGGCGCCGCAGCGGCGGGACAGCGCCCGCCCCACCAGCGTGTGCAGGTCGGCGCGCAGTGACGCCTGGGCGCGCAGCTGCCCACGCCGGTGGGCCACGGCGCCGAGCCGGGCGGGAAGGGCGACGGCCAGAAGTCCGAGTATCACGAGCCCGAGGACCCTCCACTGGCGCCGGTGCCCGTGTCCGACCGCAAGCCCCAGCCACCCGACCGCCGCGCCCGCGCACAGGATCGCCAGCACGGCGACGACGAGCAGCTCGTAGCGCATCACCACGGGCATGCCCGCGGCCGTCAGCGCGGCGCCGGTCGCAAGGATGACTCCCAACGCCGCCGCCGGCAGCCGGGCAATTCGCCCCCACGCCAGCGCGGCGGCGAGGCCTACGGCTCCGCCGACCAGCACTGTCAATCCGGCTGTTGCGACGATCTTGTCGGGCAGCGCCGTGAGCAGCGCGCCGGGACCGCGCGGGCGCCCCAACGCCGCCGCGGCCTCGCGCGTCCAGGTCAGCGAGTGCAGGGGATCGCCCGTGAGGGCGAGGTCGCAGGCCAGCCACGCGGCGGGCGCGCTCACGGGGAGCGCCAGCAGCCCCAGCGCGCGGCGTCGACCTTGTCCACGGGCGGCGTAGACCGCGTAGGCGCCGGCGAACGCCCACGCCTCCGGTCGCAGCAGGCCGGCCGCGGCGAGCAAGGCCAGCACCGGCGCCCCCGCCCTTCGCCGGTGGGTCTCCACGAGCAGGGCTCCGAGCACAAGCGCGACGTAGGGCACATCCAGATAGGCGCGGGCGCCGAACCACACCAGCGGGCCGCTGGTGAGCACGAGCGCCGCAGCCACCCACCCCGCCGCACGCCCAAACCAGGCCGACGCCAGCTCGAAGGCGAGCCAGCCCACGGCGGCAAGGCTCAGGCAGCCAAACGCGATGATCACCGTCGCCGCCTCGGTTCCCAGCGGTGCAAGAGCGACGCCGACCAGCGTGGTCAGGGGATGGGGGGTGGGGGCAAAGGGGGCGTCGAGGCGGGGAGCCCCGCCGTGGGCGATCTCGCCTCCCCACACGAGCGACCATGCGGCGTCGTAGTTGACGAAGTGGGGGAGGAGGAGCCAGAGGGCAAGCGCCCCCGAGGCGATCGAGAGAAGGGCTCGCAGGCGCGCCATGGCGCCACGACGCTACCGCGCGGGGGGGGCCGGGGCGGTTTGTACACTGGCCATCCGTGCCCGAAGCGCCCTCGCTCTACCGCCGCCACCGTCCCCGCAGCTTCGCCGACGTCGTCGGCCAGGAGCCTGTGGTGCGGACGCTGCGCAACGCGGTCGAGCAGGACAAGGTCCACCACGCCTACCTGTTCGTCGGATCCCGAGGGACAGGCAAGACGAGCATGGCCAAGATCCTCGCCGCCTGCTTGAACTGCGAGCGCGGGCCCACGACGGAGCCGTGCGGGTCCTGCGACTCCTGCCTGGCCATCGCCAGTGCCACCTCGCTCGACGTCATCGAGATGGACGCGGCCTCCAACAACTCGGTTGACGACATCCGCGAATTACGGGAGCGCGTGGCATACACGCCGGTCTCCGGCCGCCACAAGATCTACATCCTCGACGAGGCGCACATGCTCTCCACCCAGGCGTGGAACGCGTTCCTCAAGACCCTCGAGGAGCCTCCGCCCAACACCGTGTTCGTCCTGGCCACCACCGAGGCGCAGAAGGTGCTGCCCACGGTGGTCGACCGTTGCCACCGCTTCGATTTCACCCGGCCCTCGGCGCAGGAGATCGCGATCGTCCTGCGCCGGGTCGCGCAGGCCGAGGGCATCGAGCTGCCCGAGACGGCGTGCGCGCTGCTCGCGCGCTCGGCCACCGGCTCGTTCCGCGACGCGCTGGGCACGCTCGAGCAGCTCGTGACCTACGGCGGTGGGCGGGTCGAGATGGACAGCGTCCTCGCGGTCCTCGGGGTGGCCGACGCCGAGCTGCTGTTCGCGGCCGTCGATGCCGTGGCCGCCGGTGACGCGCGGGCGGCGCTGCTCGCCGCCGCCCGCCTCGACGAGTCCAGCCGCGACGCAGGCCAGTTCCTGCGCGACCTCGAGGCCCACGCCCGCGAGCTGCTGGTGGTGCAGGCGCTCGAAGAGGTCCCCACGGAGTTGCGAATCACACCCGAGCGCGACGATCGCCTGCTCGAGCAGGCCCGCCGCACAGGGCGGGCCGACGTCGTGCGGATCCTCGATCTGCTCGCTGACGCCTTCGAGGCGCTCAAGGCTGGATCGGAGCCGCGGGTACAGCTCGAGCTCGCGTTGGTCAAGGCGGCCGCCCCCGAGCTCGACGCCTCGACGCGCGCGCTGCAGGCTCGGATCGAGCGACTCGAGGCCCAGCAGGCCGGCGGAATGGCGGCCCCGGTCGTGCGTGCCGTGGGCCAGCCCCTTCCCGACGCGCCGGTGCGTGTCGAGCGCGAGGCCACTCCGCTGGAGGCGGAGAGCGCGGTCGCCGCCGGCGCCGTCGCGGCAGCCGCGGTGGTCGCCGTCGCCGCGGCCGAGCCCGATCTCGACATCCGGACCCAGGCGGCGCCGGTCCAGTCCCAGCCCGAGCCGGTTGATGGCGAGCTCGATCTCGACGGCCTGCGCTCGGTATGGCCGGCCGTCCTGGAAGCGGTGCGCGATCAGAATGCGATGCTCGCGGCGCTGCTCGACGGCGCCACGCCCATCGTGCTCACGTCTGCCGCTGCCCCCGGCGGGGCGCCGACGCTCGAGCTCACGGTCGCCTTCGCGGAGTCCGCGGCGTTTCTCAAGCGCAAGGCAGAGGTCGGCGCCAACCGCGACGCTCTGGCCCGCGCGATCCAGACCGTGAGCGGGCGCATGGTCCGCCTGGCCTACGAGCTGCAAGCGGAGTCATCCGAGGCTGACGGCCCGGCGCCCCCCGCTCCTGCCCTCTCCGAGGAGGCTCTGCTCGCACGCTTCATGGCAGAGTTCGATGCCGAGGAGCTCTCCGACGAGCAAGAAGAGGAGCCGCGCTGATGCCCCAGCCGCCCAACATGCAGAAGATGATGGCGCAGGTACAGAAGATGCAGCAGGACATGATGGCCGCCCAGGAGGCGCTCAAGGACGAGCAGGTCGAGGCGTCCGCGGGCGGCGGCATGGTCACCCTCGTGGTCTCGGGCGATCTCGTCGTGAAGTCCATCCGCATCGATCCCGAGGCGATCGACCCCGAGGATCCCGACATGCTCTCCGACCTCGTGCTGGCCGCGGTGAACGAGGGTCTGCGCGCCGCCCAGGAGCTGGCGGCCAGCAAGCTCAGCGGCGTGTCGGGCGGCCTGGGCGGGCTCGGCCTGCCCGGCATGTAGCCCACGGTCAGTCGGAAAGCCGCGAGTGTCCGAGGCCTACGCGCCGCCCGTCCAGCGTCTGATCACCGAGCTCGGCCGACTGCCCGGCATCGGCAGCCGGACTGCGCAGCGGCTCGCGTTCCACCTCCTGCGCGCATCCGACGAAGACGCCAACGGCCTTGCGGAGGCCATTCGCGAAGTCAAGGCGCGCATCGGCCTGTGCGAGGTCTGCTTCAACCTCGCCGATGGGCCGCGATGTCGAATCTGCGAGGACGAGCGACGCGAGGGGGACCTGATATGCGTCGTGGAGGAGCCGGGCGACGTAATCCCGATCGAGCGCACCCACGAGTACCGCGGGCGCTACCACGTGCTCGGCGGTGCGCTCTCGCCGATCGACGGAATCGACCCCGAGAACCTCAAGATCGCGGAGCTCTATGACCGCGTCGCCGCAGCCGATCCGCCGACGCGAGAGGTCGTGCTGGCGACCAACCCCACGACCACCGGAGAGGCCACGGCGCTGCACATCGCCGATGCGCTGCGCGAGCGTGCCCCCGACGTCGCCGTGACCCGCTTGGCCAGCGGCCTTCCCGTCGGCGCTGATCTCGAGTACGCCGACGAGGTCACGCTCGGCAGGGCGTTCGCCGGGCGGCGGGCGCTGTGACGGGGCCCGTCGTGCCCGACACCGTGGTGATGAAGTTCGGCGGCACCTCAGTGGCCGATGCGGAGCGGATCAAGCGCGCCGCGCGGCGCATCGTCGCCATGCGCGAAGCGGGCGCCAGCGTCGTGGCGGTTCTCTCCGCGCGCGGGTCCACGACCGACGAGCTGCTGTCCATGGCCGAGGCGGTCTCGCCCAATCCAGACCGTCGTGAGCTCGACATGCTGCTCTCCACCGGGGAGGTCATCTCGTGCGCGCTGTGCGCGATGGCGATCCACGACCTCGGCCAGCGGGCGGTCTCGTTGACCGGTTCGCAGGCCGGCATCGTCACCGATACCTCGCACACCAAGGCTCGAATCCTCGACGTGCGCGCAGAGCGCATCAAGCATGTGCTCGGAGAGGGGGCCGTCGCGCTCGTCGCGGGCTTCCAGGGCGTCTCCACGGTCGGCGACGAGGTGACCACGTTAGGCCGCGGCGGCTCGGACACGACCGCCGTCGCCGTCGCGGCGGCCGTGGGCGCCGAGGTGTGCGAGATCTACACCGACGTGCGCGGCGTCTACAGCGCGGATCCGCGCATCGTTCCCGACGCACGAAGGCTCCCGCTGCTCTCCTTCGAGGAGGTCCTCGAGATGGCGGCGTCGGGGGCGCGCGTGCTCCAGCTGCGCTCGGTCGAGTACGCCCGAAACCACGGCGTGCGCATCCATTGCCGCTCTTCGTTCGACGATGGCCCCGGTACCGTTGTGGTCTCCGAGGAGGAAGCCATGGAGAAGCCACTCATCACCGCGGTCGTGCACTCCACCGACGAGGCGCGGATAACCCTGCTCGGAGTGCCTGACCGCCCGGGGGTGGCCGGCGCGATCTTTACGGCCTTGGCGCAAGCCAACGTCAACGTCGACATGATCGTCCAGAACGAGCCCGAGTCCAAGGGGGCGCGCGCTGACATCTCCTTCACGGTCCCGCGTGAGGACCTGCCCGCCACCCGCTCGACGCTCGAGCCGATGCAGGGCGACCAGTTCAGCGCCTTGGCGAGCGATCCCGACATGGGCAAGGTCTCCCTGATCGGCGCCGGCATGAAGTCCCATCCCGGCGTGGCGGCCCAGGTGTTCAGCACCCTCGGCGAGGGCGGGATCAACATCGAGATGATCTCCACGTCGCCGATCAAGATCTCCTGCGTGATCCGCGGCGACCAGGTTCCCGAGGCGGTGCGCTCGCTGCACGCCACCTTCGAGCTGGGGGCGGACACGATCGAGCCCGAGGAGCCCTTCGGCAAGGAGCCCGCATGACCTCCGAGGGATATCGCGTTGCACTCGTCGGTGCGACCGGCGTCGTCGGCTCGACCATGCGCGAGCTCCTGCACGAGCGCGGCTTCCCCGCCCGTGAGGTGGTCGCATTCGCCTCCGCGCGCTCCGCCGGCCGCGAGCTCGAGGATGGGCTGGTCGTGCAGGAGCTCACCGAGGGGGCGATCACGGGCTTCGACCTCGCGCTCCTCTCGGCGGGCGCCGGCACCTCGTGCGAGTGGGCGCCCCGTTTCGCCGCCGACGGCGCCGTGGTGGTCGACAACTCCTCGGCGTTTCGGGACGATGTCGAGGTTCCCCTGGTGGTCAGCGAGGTCAACCCGCAGGAGCTCGAGGCCCATCAGGGCATCGTCGCGAACCCCAACTGCTCGACCATGCAGATGATGGTCGCGCTGAAGCCGCTGCACGACGAAGCGGGCATCGAGCGTCTCGTCGTCTCCACCTATCAGGCGGTCTCGGGCACCGGCCGGGCCGCGGTCGACGAGCTGCTCGATCAGTCGCACGCCATCCTGCACGACATGGAGCCCCCGGCGGCCCAGGTGTATCCGAAGCGGATCGCCTTCAACGTGATCGGAGGCGCCGGAAGCTTCGCGCCGGGCGATGACCACACCGATGAGGAGCGCAAGATGATGTGGGAGACGCGCCGCATCCTCGGCGACGACGCCATCGGCGTGAGCGTCACCTGCGCTCGGGTGCCCGTGGTCAATGGCCACTCCGAGGCGGTGAACGTGCAGACGCGCGAGCCGCTGGAGCCCGCCCGTGCACGTGAGCTGCTGGCGCGCGCTCCCGGCGTTTCCGTGCTCGACGAACCAGCCGTGCACGCGCACCCGAGCGTGCTGGACGCCGACGGCTCCGATGACGTGTGGGTCGGGCGCATCCGCCGGGACGCCTCGCACCCGCGGGCGCTCAACCTCTGGATCGTCGGCGACAACCTCCGCAAGGGAGCCGCGCTCAACGCCGTGCAGATCGCCGAGCTCCTGCACGCGGGCCACCTGCTCGGGGCCCGACGTACGACCGCATAGGACGGACTTGCTCGCCGCTAGCGAGGCTCGACCGCCGCCGCCGGGGCCGGCGCAGGGGTCGAGAGCGTGGCGAGCTCGCGGCGGGTGCGCACGCCGAGCTTGCGATAGATGTTGCGCGCATGGGTGCGCACGGTCTCGATCCCCACGTGGAGGGTCATCGCGATCTCCGCGTTTGAGCGCCCCAGCTGGAGCTGCTCGAGGACGTCGGCCTCGCGCGGAGTGAGCAGCTCGGGGCCCGGCATGCGCGTCATGCCGAACTCGCGTGGCGTCTTGGGCAGCACGTGCAGACCGCGCGACGCGAGGTGGATGGCGCTGAGTATGTCCCGGGCCTGAGTCTCCTTGGAGAGGCACGCGGTGGCGCCGAAGGCCAGCATCTGGTTGCACTCGCTCGGCGTCGGGCGATTGGCGAGGATCACCAGTCGCGTCTCGGGATAGGCGGCGTGCATCTCGCGAACGTCGTTTGGCGAGGCCAGCGAGCCGAAGTTCACGATTGCGACCTGGGGCAGTTCGCGACCCATGACGCCGCGGAGGCGATCGTGCGGCACGCTCGCCGAGACGACCTCGAGGTTGGGGTCCTCGGCGACCAGGGCCCGCAGGCCATGGCTGACGAGATCCTCGAACTCGGCGAGCACGAGACGAACGGGGGTACGCGATTGCATAAATGGGATGGTGGCCGGCGCTCACCCCGCCAGGCGCCGTGCTGCGAGATCCTAGCGGGAATCAGCACGCTCGGAGGAGCGTTGCCTCACCCGTTCCTCCCCCCGTTCCTCACCCCAAGATCACCCACGAGAGGGGACGAAAGAATCGTTGTAGTCCGCCACCATGCAACGCACAGTCCGCAAGGCAAGCAGCACACCGGCGGACGCTCAATGTTCCTGGGGCGGAAATGGGGTACGCCACGCGAGATCAGGACCTTCGGGTCCTTTTCTCGTTAAGGGGTCGGGTTCTCAAGCGCCGGCGCCGGTCGCGGCGCCGGCGACCACGCTCTGCGACCAGTCGACCACCGAGGTCGGCTTGACCACGTGCTTTGACATCCCAAGCTCGTCGGGCTCGAGACCCAGCGCGAGCCCGACCAGCTGGGGAAGATGGAGCACCGGCATGCCCAGGTCGCGCCCGATCACGCGCTCGGCCAGCGGCTGCTGGAGGTCGAGGTTCAAGTGGCAGAGGGGGCAGGGGGTGACGAGGCAGTCGGCGTCGGCGTCGAGCGCGTCGCCGAGGTGGCGACCGGCCTGCTTGAGCGATGCCTCCTTGTTCATCGTGATGATGGGAAAGCCGCAGCACTTGTAGGCGCCGGCATAGTCGATGACGGTACCGCCCAGCGCCTCGATCAGCCGGTGCAGATAGCGATCACGTGGGTGCTCGGCGTCGATGTTCAGGCGGTCGGTGGGCCTGACGATGTAGCAGCCGTAGAATGGGCCGACGCGCAGGTTCTCCAGCGGCCGCTTGACCATGGACTTCAGGCTGTCGAGGCCGATGTCCTCGACCAGCACCCACAGGAAGTTCTTGTTGACGACGCCGCGTTCATAGCTCAGCCCGTCCGCCGAGAGGGTGGCGTTGACGTGCTGGCGGTACTCGGCGTTGGCATCCAGGCGCTCCTGGCACTCGCTCATCGCACCCTGGCAGGTCGAGCAGACGTTCATCATCAGCTCGCCGTCGGTCTGCTGGGCCAGCGCGAAGGTGCGGGCGTTGAGCGTGTCGGCCAGCTCCTGGTTGTGCTCGGCGATCACACCTGCGCCGCAGCAGTTGCCACGGTGCAGCTCCACGAGCTCGATGTCCAGCAGCGGCGCCACCTTCGCCATCGATCCGTGCAGCTCGGGGGTGAAGCCGCGGCTCACGCAGCCGGGCCAGTAGGCGACTCTCACTGGTCGGCCTTCGTCTTGGCGTCGTTGGTGGGCTGGACTTCCACGCGCTCCTTCGCCTCGCCCGGTCCGCGGTCGTCCGCGCCCGGGTCCTCGTCGTAGCCGGTGATGTAGAGGTTGAGCTCGTAGCGCTGGTCGCGCCCCTCCACCTCGTCGAAGATCCGCTTGAGGCCCTTGAACTCCTTGCGATGGGGATGACCGAGCACCTTTTTGGGGGTGATCTTGCCCCGGGCCAGGCCCTTGGCCACCACCGGCAGCGAGCCGACGAGCTCGGGCACCGCCCGCGGGTGCAGCTTGCCGCCGAAGGAGTCGGGCAGCAGGTCGGCTTCGTGAAGCAGCCCGTTGCGCTCGATGTTCTCCACGAAGGCGGTCTCGTGGCGCCTTCCGTTGTTGGCGTCGTCGATGTCGTAGTCGGAGCCCGCCATCCGGCGCAGGCGCATGATCTGACTCATCGGGGCAACGCCCTTGGGGCATGCATCGATGCAGTTGAAGCAGTGGGTGCAGTCATACATCCCATGCGGGTCCTCCGCCAGGTCCTCGAGGCGCTCCTGGTGCTGGCCGTCGCGCGGGTCGCCCACGAAGCGATAGGCCTTGGCCAGCGCGGCCGGGCCGATGAACAGCGGGTCAACCTCCATCGACAGGCAATCGGACACGCAGGCGCCACACTGGATGCAGGCCATGCTCTGGGTCACGTCGACCATCGCCTCATGAGAGACGAGGTACTCCCGCTCGGGCGGCTCGTCCTCAGGCAGAAGCCAGGGCGTGATGCGGTTGACCTTCTTCCAATGCACCGCGTCCATGTCGACGATCAGGTCCTTGAGCACGGGCATGTTGCCCATCGGCTCGACCACGATCGCGCCGTCTTGCGCATCCTGCACCGCAAGCTCGAGGTGGGTGTTGCAGGCCAGCCGCGGCTTGCCGTTGATCCGTACGCCGCACGAGCCGCAGATCGCGGCGCGACAGCTGCAGCGGATGCCGACCGTGCCGTCCTGCTCGGCCCGGATCGCGAGAATCCCCTCGAGCACCGAGCGATGGCCGTCGAGCGTGACCGAGTAGTCCTGCCAGAAGGCGGCTTCGCCCGACTCGGGCAGGTAGCGGCGGATCCTCAGCGTGTAGTCGGGCATCCGATCAATACGTCCTTTCTTCGGGCTGCCACCGGGTGATGGTGACGTCGCTGTAGCTGATCGCGGGCCCCTGGGCACCATTCTGGGCGACGTTGATGTGCTTGAGCCATTGGGCGTCATCGCGCTCGGGAAAGTCCGTGCGGAACTGCGCCCCTCGCGACTCCTTGCGCTCGATCGCCCCGACCACCATCGCCTCGGCGCAGTCGAGCATGTACCCGAGCTCGATCGCCCCGAGCACGTCCTGGTTGAACACCGTGCCGCGATCGTCGATGTAGGCGGTTCGCTCCTCCTCCTTGAGGCGGCGCACGATCTCCAGGCAGCGGTCGAGCCCCGCGGCGTCGCGGAAGACGGCGCAATGGCCGTTCATCGCGGTCCCGAGCTCGTTCTTGAGCTCTGAGACGCGCCGCCCGCCGTGGTCGCGCGCGATGATCGAATCGATCCATCGCCGCTCATCGGCCAGGCGGGCGTCGGGATTGGACGGCATGCCCATGTGCCCCGCCCGTTGCGCCGCGTGCTGACCGGCGCGCCGCCCGAAGATCAGCGTGTCCAGCAGCGAATTCGCCCCGAGGCGGTTGCCGCCGTGGACGGAGACGCAGGCCACCTCGCCCGCGGCGTAGAGGCCGGGCAGCGGGGTCTGGGCGTTCACGTCGGTGCGCACGCCACCCATGATGTAGTGCTGCCCGGGGCGGATGGTGATCGGCTCCTTGGTGATGTCCACGCCGGCGAAGTCGCGTCCGATGTTCACGATCTCGCGCAGGGCCTCGAGGATGCGCTTACGGGGCACGAGCGTGATGTCCAGCGAGATGCCCTGTCCGTCGGGGTCACCGCCGCGACCTTCGTTGATCTCCGTCTGCTCGGCACGCGAGACGACGTCGCGGGAGGCCAAGTCGAGCTTGTTAGGAGCGTAGCGCTCCATGAAGCGCTCGCCGTCCTTGTTGAACAGTTGAGCCCCCTCGCCGCGGGCTCCTTCGGTGATGAGAAACCCGTTCTCCACCAGCGTCGTCGGGTGATACTGGATCATCTCCATGTCCATCAGCGGCGCGCCGATGCGGTAGGACTGGGCGATCCCGTCGCCGGTGCAGATGAGCGCATTGGTGGTGGGCTTGAACACCTGGCCGGCCCCCCCGGAGGCCTGGATGACCGACTTGGCGTCGAACACCTCGAGGCGCCCGTCGCGGATCGAGCGTGCGATCGCGCCGGTGCACTGACCCTCCTCGCCGGTGAGCAGCGACGTGACGAACCACTCCTCGAAGCTGTCGACGCGGTCGTGGTACTTCATGAGCTGCTCGTAGAGCACGTGCAGGAGAGCCTGCCCCGTGATGTCGGCCACGTAGTAGGTCCGGGCCTGCGACGCCCCGCCGAACGCCCGCGTGCCCAGGTGGCCGGACTCGTCGCGGTGGAAGGTCACGCCGAGGTGCTCGAGGTGCAAGACCTCGTTGGGTGCCTCGCGGCACATGATCTCGATCGCGTCCTGGTCGCCGAGGTAGTCCGAGCCCTTGACCGTGTCGAAGGCGTGGGATTCCCAGCTGTCCTCGGCGGTCAGAGCGGCGTTGATGCCGCCCGCGGCGGCATTGGAGTGCGAGCGGACCGGATGGACCTTGCTGAGGATGGCCACGGTCGCGCCGTCGTCGGCGGCGGCCAGTGCCGCTCGCTGTCCGGCGAGTCCGGCGCCGATGACCAAGACGTCGTGGGCGGGCATGGCCGCGATCCTATTAGAGGCCGTCGCAGAAGCCCGCGCGCGGGCGGCGGGCGACCGCTCAGGAGGCCGGGGCGCTGGGTGCCACGGCGCTCTGCAGCGCTCGGCGCACCTGCTCGATCGTGACCACGCCGCAGAGCACGCCGTCGGGATCCACCGCCATCACCGCCCCGATGCGTCGCAGCGGCTCGGAGCCCACGAGTGCCTCCAGCGAGTCCTCCCGGCCGACCCGCCACGCGTCGCCACCGTCGTCCATCAGCTCGATCACCGAGCGGGCGCCGTCGCCGTCGTCGACCGCGGCGTCGACGCGCGGCTGATGCACGATCCCCACGAAGCGGCCGCTCGCGTCGATGACGGGAAACCAAGACCACCGATAGCGCAGGAAGAACTCCTCCTGGGCGCGTTTTGCCGGCAGCTCCCCGGGCATCGCCACCGGTTCGCGATCCATGATGTCGGCCACCTTCACGTCCCCGAGGCGCTGCGAGACGGCGGTCTGCGCGACGGCTCCGCGCGCCGATTGACCCAGGAACATGCCGAGGAACATCAACCAGACGCCGTTGATGACCGCGCCCTGCACCAGCACGAACAAGCCGTAACCGATCAGCAGGTAGGAGAACGCCTGTCCGAGCACGGCTGCGACGCGCGTCGCCCGCAGCCGGTCGCCGGTGACCCGCCACGCGGCCGCCCGGGCGATCCGCCCGCCGTCCAGCGGAAACGCGGGGATGAGGTTGAAGA
Source organism: Solirubrobacterales bacterium (assembly GCA_038231895.1). Taxonomy (GTDB): domain Bacteria; phylum Actinomycetota; class Thermoleophilia; order Solirubrobacterales; family Solirubrobacteraceae; genus JALYZC01. Next base: position 17,445 of record JBBSIW010000011.1, read on the forward strand.
TCAGGACGAGCGCGTTGATCTCCGCCAGCCAGCTGAGGAGCAGGACGGGGGGTGTCACCTTGACGTCGCCGTTGAAGCGCACCGCCGACCAGAAGTCGTGCCATCCCACCGTGGCGGCGCCGGCCGCGAGACAGAGCAGCACCACCGCCAGCGTGACCAGGGGGCCGGCCGCTGCAATCCGGAACTCCTGGCCCGGTGTGTCGCTGTCCCG
>JBBSIW010000012.1:0-16707 GCA_038231895.1 Solirubrobacterales bacterium
GTTCGTGATGCAGCCGAAGCCAAGAGGGTTGTGGGTGGTGGCGGTTTGAGCCCAGCCAGTGACCGAGCGGAAATGCCTCCCCGCCGTCGAGTCGGACCGGGGTCGGGGCGTCGGGGGTTTTGCGTGACCGCCCGGGATGTCGGGTTGCTGGCGTGGGTGGCTGGGCACCGGTTCGTGTTGGCGGCGCATGTGCAGGAGCGCCTCGGGGTCAGCGGGGTGGTCGCGTATCGCCGGTTGCGTGGGCTGGTCGGGGCCGGGCTCTTGTCTTACGCGCGGATCTTTCACGCGCAGCCTGGCGTGTACCGGGTGACCGAGGGCGGGCTCGCGCTGGCCGGGTCAGCGCTGCCGGTGCCCCGGGTTGACCTGCGCACTTATGCGCATGACCTGGGCGTCGTGTGGCTGGCGCTGGCGTTTGAGGCCGACGCCAGCGCGGACGGGGGAGTGCAGGCGGTGTTGGGCGAGCGTGTGTTGCGCTCGCAAGACCGGCGCGCAGCCGACGGCCGACGCGCGCGGCTGGGGGTGCTGTTGGCGGGCGCCGGTCCTGCCGGCCACGCCCGGGTCCACTACCCGGACCTGGCGATCGTGGATGGTGAGGGTCGCCGGGTCGTGGCGGTGGAGCTTGAGCTGACCTGCAAGGGACCGCGGCGCTTGGAGCGCATCCTCGCCGCCTATGCGCGCGACCGCGAACTACAGCGAGTCACCTACGTCACCGAGCGCTCAGTCGTGGCGCGGGCTGTCACCCAGACCGCTGTTCGCGCGGGCGCGGAAGCGATCGTTGAGGTGCGCTCGTTTGCCTCTTGCGTCGGAGCCCGCTGCGCGCAGGGCGCGCTGGCGGGGTTTGGGAAGCCACTCGAAGGCAAGGAGAGATCATGAAGCGCACTGAAGGCGTCGATCCGCAGCTGGCGCTTGTCCTGGCGTGTGGGTTGGTGGCGGTGATGCTGGTGGGCTGGGTGACCGTGCTGGCGGGGCTGGTGCTTGCGCTCGTGCTCGCCGGGGCCGGACGACTGTTGGGCAGTCCTTGGTGGGCGCCGCTCATAGCGGGGTTGGCTGGCGCAGCGGCGTTGGCGTTGTGGGGGCAGGGCGGCCTTGACGCCATGCATAGCGCCCGCGATCACTCGCTGCACGCTCTCCTGCGCGGCCATGTCATCCCTCAAGCGGACTGGGCGCTGGTTTCCGCGGTGTGGGCGTCGCCCTTCGCGGGTGTGGGCGGCGCACTGCTGGGACACCGCTGGGGCGTTGGGGCTGGCCGGCGGCGCACCGGGCGGGTGCGGGTCAGCGAGCGGCGCGCGGGCCGCCTCGCCGCGCGGGTGGACGCAGGACGCCGGCTGCCTCAGGACGGCGTCCTGCTCGGCATCGATGAGCGTCGCCGATCGGTGCGCCTGTCTGATGCTGAGCTGGCGGCGCACGCGCTGCTGGTCGGCGCGACCGGGGCGGGGAAGACCACGACTCTCTTGGTGATCGTGCGCTGCGCCATCCGCCGCGCCCTCCCAGTCGTCTTCGTTGACCTCAAAGGCGACCCGCGCGTCATTGCCGAGCTACGGGATGAGGCACGAGCTGCGGGCCGGCCGTTCGAGGCGTGGTCGCTCGATGGGCACGCGTGCTGGAATCCCCTCGCGCGCGGTAACCACAGCGAGCTCAAGGACAAGCTCATCGGCCTTGAGCAGTGGAGCGAGCCGCACTACAAGCGCGCCGCCGAACGCTACCTGCAGACCGTCTTCGCCGTCCTACACGCACGCGAAGGCGACCACACACCCCCCACGTTGGGCGATGTCGTCGAGCTGATGGAGCCCCGGCGGCTCAACGCCTGCCTGCGCGACGTCCCCCAGACGCTTGCAGACCGCGTCGCCGCCTACCTGGACACGCTCGCAGGCGATCAGCTCAGCGCGATCCGCGGGCTTGGCACCCGCCTCGCCGTCATTACCGAATCAACCGCCGGCCGCTACCTCCAACCCGACGAGGACGGCCGCAGCCTCGACCTTCTCCGCTGCCTGCACGGCGGCGCGGTCGTGGTGTTCAGCCTCAACTCAAGCACCTACGGCGAGCTGGCCGCCCAAGTCGGCGGGCTCATCCTCCAAGACCTAAAGACCGTCGCCGGCGCGATCATCGACCAGGGCACCACGGTGCGCGCTTACGTGCCAATCGATGAGTTCTCCGCGCTAAATGGAGACCACGTGCTCGCGCTTCTCGCCCGCGGACGCGCCGCCGGCATGGGCGTGCTGCTTAGCACCCAGGAGCTCGCCGACCTCGCCCGCGTCGCCGAAGGGTTTGACGACCAGGTCATCGGGACCACAGCCGTCAAGATCGCCCACCGCCAAGACGTCCCCGAGTCTGCCGAAACGATCGCCGGGATCGCCGGCACGCGTCAGGTCTGGGAACACACCCGCCAGACCAGCCACGGCCTGCTCGGCCCCACCGACACCGGCCTCGGATCCAAACGCCTCAATGACGAATACCTCGTCCACCCCAACACCATCAAACAACTGCGACCTGGCGAAGCCGTGCTGATCCGCAAGCACCCCAAAGCCGACGCACGCGTCATCCGAGTCGTCGCGCCGATTGTTGACGAACCCGGACCCGGACCCGGACGCCGCGGGGGCCAACGATGAGACCAAATGGCCGCAACGGGCACTCGCCGCGGCATTCCGGTGGCGCCGAGAGCGTTCAGCCATCCGCCCGATTCGGGCTGCTCAGCGAGCCGCTACTCAGTCCGGAAGACGTCGCTGCCCTCATGGGAGTCAAGCGCAGCACGATCTACGAGCTCGCCCGCACCGGACGCCTGCCCTACGTCAAGATCGGACGCGCGACTCGCTTTCTGCGCACCGACCTCGAACGCTGGCTTGACCAACAACGAGGGACGTAGCCGGGCGGTACGGGCAGGCTGCCCGGTTTGTTCTCGCAGCGCGGGTTGTTGAACTCATCCCGAAAGTGGTCCCGCCGATGTGCACCTCCGCCCGGCTGCAGCCTGAGTGGTGGCAGCCACCGCGCCGGCATTTTCCGCTTGGGGATGGGACTGCAGCAGTAGCCACGCGAAGAGCTTCGCCGCCCAGAGTCGACCGTGTGCGTTAAGGCCCACATCCGACCGGCTGTGGCACGTTGTCCAAGAGGCTCGTAGCCAGCTCGAAGGCCAGCGAAGCGGCGCGCCGATCCGAAGTTCGGGCGGCCCTGACCATATTGGCCGCGAAGGTGAAGACCGCCTCTTCGCTCGGCGAGCAGCGCGATGTCAGGTCTTCGGCAATCCGTGCAGCTGCGAGTACGAGCGCGTCGCCCGCCGCCGGGCCCGGGGAAGCACCGTTTCTCATGCTCGCTAAAGGGCGCTGAGACCCTTCTTTCGTCCCCCGAGCCCCGTCGGAGATAGCCTCGTGGCTATGCCAGGCGGGCTAACGCCGGAGCAGCAGGCCCGCGTCGAGATCGACCGCAAGCTCGAGGCTGCCGGCTGGCTTGTTCAGGACTTCAGGGAGATGGATCTCTCGGCGGGTCGCGGCGTCGCCGTCCGTGAGTTCCCAACGGCGACTGGCCCGGCCGACTACCTGCTGTACGGCGACCGCAAGGCGCTCGGGACCATCGAGGCCAAGAAGGACGGCACGCCGCTACTGGGCGTCGAGTCGCAGTCCGACCGCTACACGGAGGGGTTCCGACAGACGGCAGGCAGAAGAGGCATCCCGGCGTGGCGTCAGCCGTTGCCCTTCCACTACCTGAGCACGGGCAGGGAGAGCTATTTCGCCAACCGTCTCGATCCGGACTACGCGCCGCGGGAGGTCTTCAACTTTCATCGCCCGGAGACCCTGGTCGAGATCGCCAAGAGCGGCGAGACGATGCGCCAGGAGCTTCGACAGATGCCGCCGCTGATCGTGGAGGGCCTGCGCAAAAACCAGGTCGCCGCGATCAGGGGGTTGGAGAAGTCGTTCGCCTCCAATCACCTCCGTACGCTGACTCCGCAAACGATGGGCTCGGGCAAGACGATGCTCGCCTGCGCTCAGGCGTACCGACTGCTGCGCTACGGCGGTGCCAAGCGAGGCCTGTTCCTCGTCGACCGCATCAATCTCGGCGAGCAGGGCCTGCGCGAGTTCCGCAACTACGTCACGCCTGACGACGGGCGCAAGTTCGGCGAGCTTTACAACATCCAGCTGCTGCGCTCGAACCAGATCGACCCAGCGGCGAACATCGTCATCACGACGATCCAGCGGCTCTACTCGATGCTGCTGGGGGAAGGGGAGCTTGCGGAGGGCGTTGAGGAGGAGTCGGTGTTCGAGCGGGTCGGCGGCCAGCCGGATCTGGAGAAGCTGCCGGTCACTTATCAGCCGGCGATTCCGATCGAGCTGTTCGATTTCCTCTTCACCGACGAGGCCCACCGCTCGATCTACGGGCGCTGGGGCCAGGTCCTCGACTACTTCGATGCCTTCCTGGTCGGACTGACGGCGACGCCGTCGAAGTTCACCTACGGCTACTTCCAGGGCAACGTCGTGGCGCCCTACTCCTACGAACAGTCGGTCATCGACAAGGTCAACGTCGACTACACCGTCTACCGGATCGAGACCGAGGTCACCAAGGCCGGAGCATCGGTCGGCGCGGGGGAGTGGGTCCGAGTTCGCGACCGACTCACGCGCGAACAGTCCCTCAAGGAGCTAGAGGACGAGCTGAGCTACGACGCGGCCAAGCTCGACCGTGCAGTCGTTGCCGAAGACCAGATCCGGACCGTCGTTCGCACCTTCCGCGACAAGGTCCTGACCGAGATATTCCCCGGCCGCTCCGAGATCCCGAAGACGGTTGTCTTCTGCAAGCACGAGACCCATGCCGAGGACGTGTTACGGATCATCCGCGAGGAGTTCGGCCGCGGATCGGAGTTCGCCAAGAAGATCACCTACAAAACTGAGGGCTCAGCTCAGCAGCACATCCAGGACTTCCGCACCGATCCGCGCTTCCGGATCGCCGTCTCCGTCGATCAGATCTCAACGGGCACAGACATCAAGCCGGTCGAGTGCCTGCTGATCCTGCGCATGGTCCAGAGCCGAGCGTACTGGGAGCAGATGAAGGGACGCGGGGTCCGCAAGATGGACAAGCACGAGTTCTGGGCCGTCACGCCCGGCGCCCGCGAGGAAGGCGTCATCAAGGACCACTTCGTGATCGTCGACTGCGTCGGCCTGACCGACGAGGACCGTGCTTGGGCCGAAACGCGCCCGCTCGACCGCAAGCCCAACGTCCCGTTGAAGACGCTCCTCCAGGACGTCGCGCAAGGGATCACGTCCGACGAGCTGCTCTCGACCGTGGCCGTTCGCCTCAACCGGCTGGAAGGCAAGCTCACGCCAGACGATGAAGCCGACCTCGCCGTGTTGGCCGGAGCCGGGCTGAGCGAAATCGCCGAGAAGCTGATCAAGGCCACCGATCCCACGGCGCTCGGCGAGCTCGCCCGGGAGCGCCTGGACGAGGAGCGCGATCCGACAGAAGACGAGCTGGTCACGGTAAAGGAAGAGCTGATCGAGCAAGCCGTCGCCCCGCTTCTGCGCGCGGAGGTCCGCAACAAGGTCCTTCTGCTCCAAACCCAGACCGAGCAGATCATTGACATCGCCACACAAGACCGGCTCATCACGGCTGGCTTCATCGACGCCGGGGAGGCCCAAGCCCTCGTAGATGGGTTCGAGGACTGGATCCGCACACACCATGATGAGTACGTCGCCCTCGAGGCGTACTACCGACAACCCTTCCACCGCCGGCTCACCCTGAGCGACATCAAGGAGCTCGCCAAGGCGATCGAGTCGCCACCACTGAACTTCGCCCCACGTCGGCTCTGGGAGGCCTACAAGCACGTCGACGAGTCGAAGGTCCGTGGCGACGGTGGCAGGATCCTCGCCGACTTGGTCTCGCTGATCCGCTTCGCCGTCGGTCGCGACGACGAACTGACCCCACACGCCGAGGTCATCCGACTGCGCTTCGACCTTTGGTTCTCAGAGCAAGAGTCGAACGGGCGCAAGTTCAGCATGGAACAGCGCGGCTGGCTGATGATGGTCCGCGATCACATGGCCGCCTCATTGACCATCGAACCCGACGACTTTGACCTCGACCCCTTCGCCCATGAGGGAGGTCTCGGAGCCGCCTACAAGGTTTTCGGCGAAGACCTCAACCGGCTTCTTGACGGGGGCGGACCCCCGGTATCGTCGCGGCTTCCACCAAGAAGAGGGAGAACTCGATGCACAAGGCCGCCGACCAGATCCGCAACGTCGCGCTCGTCGGGCACCGGGGCACCGGCAAGACCTCCCTGTTCGAGGCGTTGCTGTTCGAGGCCGGCACGGTCGACCGGCTGGGCTCCGTGGTCGAGGGTACCACCGTCTCCGACGCCGACGACGACGAGCAGGCCCGCCAGATGTCGATCTCCGCGGCGCTCGCGTCATTTGAATGGCAGGGGCGCAAGATCAACCTGATCGACACGCCGGGCGACCCCAGCTTCGTCGCCGACGCGCTGGGCGCCCTTCGCGTCTGCGAGTCGGCGGTGTTCGTGATCAACGCCGTCAGCGGCGTGGAGGTCACGACCACCCGGCTGTGGCAGCGGGCGGCCGAGCTCGACCTCGCCCGCCTCATCTTCGTCAACATGCTCGACCGTGACCGGGCCGACTTCTTTGCCGCGCTGGGCTCGTTGAAGGAGGCCTTCGGCCCGCACGTGGTGGCGACCGAGATCCCCATCGGCTCCGAGCACGACGTGTCGGGCCTGGTCGACCTCATCGACATGAAGGCCTACGAGTTCGACGGGGACGGCCCCTCCCGCGGTGGGGCGCGAGAGATCCCCGTGCCCGGCGAGCTGGTCGACCAGGCTCAGAGCTACCGCGAGAAGCTCATGGACGAGGTGGCCGAGAACTCCGACGCGCTGATGGAGCGCTATCTCGAGGGGGAGGACATCTCGCACGAGGAGATCGTCGCCGCGCTGAAGGACGGCACCAACCACGGTGACATCTTCCCGGTGACCTGCGGCGCAGCGCCGCGCAACCTGGGAATGGCCCGCCTGCTCGATGCCTTCGTCGAAGACCTCCCTTCGCCGGTGAAGCACGGCGCGCTCGACATCGGGGCGCTGAGCCTCGAGGCGGACCCCGAGCAGGATCTCTTCGCCTACGTATTCAAGACGCGCGCCGACCCCTTCGCCGGTCGGATCAACCTGTTTCGCGTCTATCAAGGCGTGATCGAGCACGACAGCCAAGTCGTGAACGCGCGCACCCATGGCAAGGAGCGGATCGGACAGCTCATCGTGTTCGAAGGCAAGCGGACGGGCCACGCGGACGCGTTCGGCCCCGGCGACGTCGGTGCTGTGGGCAAGCTCAAGGAGACCAAGGCGGGCGACTGGCTGGCCGACCACGCGCAGGAGGTCGAGATGCCCCAGATCAAGCTGCCCGCTCCGGTCATGGCCTTCGCCGTGAGTCCCAAGGTCAAGGGCGAGGAGGACAAGGTGTTCACCGCGCTGCGCCGCCTGCAGGAGGAGGACCCGACGATCGACCTGCACCGCGATCCCCAGACCGGCGACCAAATCGTCGCCGGGCTCTCCCAGGTCCACGTCGAGGTGATCGTGGAGCGGATGCGCTCGCGATTCGGGGCAGAGGTCGAGCTCAAGCCGCCGCGCGTGCCCTACACCGAGACGATTCGGGGGACGGCGAAAGCACATGGTCGCCACAAGAAGCAGAGCGGGGGCCGCGGGCAGTTCGGTGACTGCCACATCGAGATCGAGCCGCTCGCGGCCGGCGCGGGGTTTGAGTTCGTCAACGCGATCAAGGGCGGCGTCATCCCGACTTCGTTCATTCCCGCCGTCGAGAAGGGCGTGCGCGAGGCGATGGGCCACGGCGTCGTCGCGGGCTACCCCGTCAAGGACGTCCGCGTCCGGCTCTTCGACGGCCAGCACCACACCGTCGACTCTTCGGAGATCGCCTTCAAGCTGGCGGGTGCTCAGGCCATGAGGGAGGCGCTCGAGCAGGCCGATCCCGTCCTGCTCGAGCCGATGATGCTGGTGACGATCTCCGTTCCCGAGGACGCGGTGGGGGAGGTGATCGGAGATCTCAACAGCCGCCGGGGGCGCCCTCTGGGGATGGAGCCCGCGGGCGCCATGACCGAGATCAAGGCCGAGGCCCCAATGGCGGAGATGCTCTCCTACGCGCCCGATCTGCGCTCGCTGACGGGCGGGCAGGGGGAGTATGCGATGGAATTCGAGCGCTACGAGCAGATCCCCGGCCACCTGGCGGCAAAGGTGGTCGCAGCCGAGCCGCGCGACGAGGAGGCAGCGTAGGCTGGCGCCAGCGCGGCGCTCGTTGGTAGGCTCGTCACGCATTGTTGCGCAAGGAGCTAGTCACCAGTTACGAAGTGGTGTCGTGCGCGGTCTGCGGGCGGACGCTGCTGCGCGGTGAGCATTCCGAGGTCTACCTCGACGGCGGATCGCGCCGCCAGGTGTGCGACCTGTGCACCGCGCGCGCGGCCCACCAAGGTTGGATCCGTGAAAGCGCGAGCCTCGAGGTCGCCACCCATGGGCGTGAGCGCGCCGACCGTGGTTCCCGAAGGGGACGGCTGCTCTCACGGCGCTCGCGGCCCAGGCGCAGCGAGCCCGTCGACGAGCCGATCGTCGACGCGGCCCTGGAGGACGGCGAGGAGGTCCTCACCGACTACCACGCAGATCATCAGGTTCACGCGGTGCCCACCAACGGTGAGATCAAGGCCGCCCGCGCCATCGAGCTGTTCAACGCCAGCGAGCACCCTCGTACGGTGTCCGGCGTGGCCCGCTCGTTGGGGATGCCGACGGTAGCTGTGCTTCCGAGCGGCGAGGGAAGCGTGGTGACGATCGTCGTCGCTTGGGAGCTGTGCTGGTACCGGTACGAGGTGGATCTCGCCGACGGACCGGGTGGCGTGCGGGTGGCTGCGCAGGGCTACGAGCTCGCGGAGCTCACGCCAAGCGAGCAGACCGCAAACGCGGCTGTCCACGACAACGGCGTGTTGGCTCTCTCGGCGGAGTGAGGAGACCGATAGCCTAGAATCCCGTCGTGCGTGGCGGCAACCGCCGCTCCGCGTCCTTCGGTGTCCCAGCGATGATCTACTGCGTGGTCCCTCATGAGTTCGCCGATGAGCTCTACGACAAGCTCATGAAGTACTACGACCAGGACCCCAACGTCGAGGTCATCATCGATCGCCGCAAGGGTGAGCGTCGGGACGGTGCCGCCGGGGGTGGGGCCCGCCAAGTACGAGATCGCCGTCGCGCGCGCGTGCCCGGCGACTTTCCCTCCACGGACGCTCCCACCGCCGACGCCCGGTGATCCGGGCCCGGCCTCACGGGTGAGGGTCGTGGTCCACGTGGACGGCGGGGCGCGAGGCAACCCGGGGCCGGCAGCGGTCGGAGCCGTGATCGCGACCCCCTCTGGCGAGGTGCTCGAGGAGGCCAATGCCACCATTGGGACGGCGACCAACAACGTCGCCGAGTACCGTGCCCTGCTCCTCGGGCTCACGCGGGCGCGGGAGCTGGGCGCAAGCGAGGTGGAGGTCGTAAACGACTCGGAGCTGATCGCTCGGCAGGTCTGCGGGGTGTACAAGGTCAAGCACGCTGCGCTCAAGCCGTTGCACGCGGCGGCCCGGCAGGCGCTCGAGGCCTTCGAAGGTTGGAGCATCCGCTCGGTGCCACGGGCGCAGAACGCGCGCGCGGATGCGCTGGTCAACGCCGCCTTGGACGTCGAGGCCCCAGGCCATGGAGCCCTCTGAGCGCTTGGCGCGCCGCGCCGACCGAGCGCGGGCGGTGCGGCGCCGTCGTGTCACGGCAGGCCTGGCGCTGTTCGCAGTCATAGCGGCCGTAGTCGTCACGGCGGCGCTTGCGGGAGGGCGGGGGGTGCACCACCGCGCGCAGGGCCACCCAGCCAGCGGGGCCGGCCACTCCGGTGTGGGCCCTCGCCCGGCAGCGCAGACGCCCGCAACAGCGATCGCCGCCACGGCCCCCGGCGCCCAGCTCGCCCCGCGCGAGTCCGTGCCCGTTCTCATGTACCACGTGATCGGAACCCCCCGGCCCGACACTCCGCTGCCCGAGCTTTGGGTCAGGCCGGCGGACTTCCGGGCGCAGGTGCGCACCCTCGCGGGGCGCGGGTATCACGCGGTAACGCTTCAGCAGGTCTGGGACGCCTGGCACCGTGGCGGGCGCCTGCCCTCCAAGCCCGTCGTGTTCTCCTTCGACGATGGGTACACGGGCCAGTACACGCAGGCGCTGCCGGCATTGCGCGCCGCGGGGTGGCCCGGCGTGCTCAACCTCAAGCTCGGCAATCTCCGCGATCTGCGTGCCGACCGAGTCAAGGGCATGATCGCGGCCGGGTGGGAGATCGACTCCCACACGATCCACCATCCCGACCTCACATCGGTCGACGCGGCTGCGCTGCGCGTCGAGCTCGAGCAGTCGCGCGCTCGCCTGCGACGCGAGTTCGGCGTGGCGGCCAACTTCTTCTGCTACCCGTCGGGCCGCTACGACCGAGCCGTCGTGTCGGCCGTCAAGCGGGCGGGCTACCTCGCGGCCACGACGACCGACAGCGGGCTCGCCCGCCCCCAGGACACCTACGTGCTGGGGCGTGTCCGCGTCAACGGCAGTGACAGCTCCTCCGCTCTGGTCGACAAGCTTGCGGCGCTGAAGGCCAACCCCGGCGCCCCACCCGTTCTGCGCGGTGGGGGCGGGGGCTGATGGCCGCTGCGACCTCGCCGGTGGGGTCCCGCGGCGGCATGACCGCCCGCGAGATCGCCCTGCTGACTGCGGTGGGCGCGCTTACGGCGCTTGCCGGGGCGCTCCACTTCGCGCACGCTCCCGCGGTGGCCGCGTTCGTCTCGGCGACGGCGGCTCTGGCCGGAATGGCCTGGGTGGTCTCCTTCGCGACCGAGCAGGTCGGGGAGCGCTTCGGGCCCGCGGTGACTGGCTTGATGCAGTCCACCCTGGGGAACCTGCCGGAGTTCTTCGTGGTGATCTTCGCCCTGTCGGCTGGGGAGGTCGTGGTCGCCAGGTTCTCGCTGATCGGCTCCATCTTCGCCAATGCCCTGCTCGTTCTCGGGCTGGTCATCGTGCTCGGCGCCCGCGAGGCGGATGACGGGGTCATGCGCTTCGCCGCACGGCTCCCTCGAGACACGGCGACGCTGATGCTCATCGCCGTATTCATCATCGCTCTCATGGGGCTGTCGCTCGACTCGGGCGATCGGGCCAGCCGCCACACGGCGGCGATCTCGGTCATCGGGGCCCTGGTCATGCTCGGCGTCTACCTCAGCTGGGTGATTCCCTACCTGCGGGGAGAGGGAAGGGGGGAGGCTACCGGCACGCCCCGGGTGCCGCTGGCGGTCGCGATCGCCCTGCTCGGCGCGGGCGGGGTCGCCTCAGCGCTCGTGTCGGAATGGTTCATCGCCGCCCTCGATCCGGCCATCAAGTCGCTCGGCATCTCCAAGGAGTTCGCAGGGCTCGTGGTGGTGGCCATCGCTGGCAACGCGGTCGAGAACGTGACCGGGCTGGTCCTTGCCCGCAAGGGCCAGTCCGATCTGGCGATCTCGGTGGTCAAGAACTCGGTGGCGCAGATCGCCGCCTTCCTGTTTCCCGCTCTGGTCCTGGTTTCGCTGTTGTTCGCCACCCCCCTGACCTTCGCCCTGGCGCCGATATACATCGGGGCGCTCGCGCTCACGGCCATCGTGGTGTGGCAGATCACCGGGGATGGGGAAGCCACGGCCTTCGAGGGCTGGGCGCTCGTGGGCGTCTACGTGATCCTGGCTGCGTTCACGCTGTACGAGTAGCGGTCAGCTCAGCGCACGAGCGCGAAGGTCCCGTATCTCACATCCGGGGATGGATGTCTGGATTGACCGAATTCGAACATGTGCGGCTGAGGCATAAACGACAATCTCTGCATCTTTTTCCAATTATGAACCGCGAGGAGTACGCTCGTCCTCTTTGGGGAACGCAGAGGGCCGAGCCATCAGGACAGGGGAACCCCGCTGACTGCGAGCGTTGCACCCGAATCCGGGGGATCTTTCCGCCCGGAACGCGAACTTGGAGCGCTGAGGCGTCCGAGCACCTCTCGGTGCTCGGCGGGAAGAACGCTCCATCCCACCGCCCCGATCATGAACGCGAGCAGTCGCAGGGCGAGGAGCAGCGCGATGATCGCCACGATTCCCCCGAGCACCCACGAGACCAACCCCACACGAGCTCCGGCGTGGAAAGGGATCAGGTTCGGAAAGCCGCCACGCTCTGTGGCTTCTTGCACCACGGACCAACCGGCCAGAACCAGCGCCGCCAGCGCCGACAGGGGGAGGCTGAGCCGTCGCAGCGCAAGCCCGAGGCCCATGACGGCGTGGCCCAAGACGATGCGCTGGGACGGGGGCATGGGTCCTACTTCGGCGATCCTCATCGATTCCTTGAGAACGCGCCTCCCGCTCGACGGCGGATGGGTGCCATGTTGACCCTGGCGGCGGCGCTCGGTGTCGTGCTCGCGGTCTCCCTGTCGTGCGCCGATCCGGTGTCGGCGAGGGCAGGCGCGATCGGCCGTTGGGGCACGGCCGCCGCCGCGCTCCTTCTCTACGTCGGAGTTGCCGGACCGGGGGAGAACCTCGCCATGGCCGTGGCGAGGCTCGCCCCCCTCTCGCTCGTTCCCTACCTCGCCATCCTCGCGGCGGTCCCATTGCTCGGCGCGGTCCTGCTCGGACGTCCCGCGCGACGGCTTGGGGGCTTGGCGCGGATGGCGGTGGCCTTCACCACGATCAACGTGGGGCACGGCTTCGTCCGCCGCCTCCTTCGTCCCCAATACCTCTTCCTCGCCTATCCGGGGACCGAGCGGGAGAAGCGCCTCTACTTCCCTGCATGGGTCGAGCGCATCGTGCGACCGCTGTACTCCACAGGTCTTATGCGCTTCGGTCGGTACTGGGGCCTGATGGTGGCGGGGAAGGCCACCGGGGAGTCGCTAGACGACTCGCCGGAGCGGCTTCAGGCGCTCCTCGATGAAGCTCGTGGCGCTTATCCGGGCGTCCAAGTGATCGCCCTGGCGGGCCGACTGCCGAGCTTGGCGTTCAAGGCCGGCATCTCCCTGGAGACGCCGTTCACTACGGGAGACAAGGGGACGCTGTGCACGATGATCATGACAGCGAGGGAGCAGGCTCGCCTGCTCGGCAAGGCCTGCGGTCAGGTCGGCGTGGCTGTCGTTGGAGGGGGCGGATTCATCGGAAGCCGTCTCGTGGACGAGCTCAGCCAGCAGTTCCGTCGCGTCATCTGCCTCGATCCACGCTATCCCGAGCGTCGGGAGGAAGCGAATGTCCTTTATACGGCGGAGCCCGAGGACATCGCTGCGGCGCAGGCCGTCTTGGTCCTCACGAGCCGCGGCGACCAAGCGGCGTCCGTGATCCCTTTCCTTGCTCCGGGAACGGTGGTCGCCGACGACACCCATCCAGAGATCTCCCTCGGCGTCAGGAAGGAGATGCGCAACGCCGGTGCGCTGGTGCTCAAGGCGACGATGGGCGATACGCGGTTTCGCATCATGCCTCGCGTGCCCTTTCTCCGCAGCGGCGATGTTCCCGGCTGCGTGCTCGAGGCGCTGGTGATCCTGGAGCATGGACGTGAGGTCCTCGCCTCGCAGACGGCATTTAACGATGCCGCCAGCGCGCTAGGCTTCGGGGTTCGCTTGGCCCCCCACCTCTCGAGCCGCTAGCGCCACGCGCTCGCCCATCGACCGGCGAGGCTCAAGTCGAAGGCGAGTGGGGCCGATACTCCCGTCGACGCGATGGAGACCAGCACGACTCCCGCAGACGATTCGGTTTCCACCCATCTCACGAGCGGCCTGACCTCCCGCCTGATCCTCAGCTACGTTGAACGCGAACGGGGACGGGAGGGAGTGGACGCCCTGCTCGGCGTGGCTGATCTCGGCGTGCCCGAAGCACGGCTGAGAGACGAGACCTTCTGGTTCGATTTCCAGACCAAGGTTGCGCTGTTCGAAGCCGCCCAGGAGGTGCTCGAGGATCCCTGGGCCGCTCGGCACATCGGTGCCGCGGCGATTGAGATGAACGTGTTCCCCGGGCTCAAGCTGGCGCTGCGGGCGATCGGGAGCCCTCGAATGCTCTACTCCCAGCTCCCACGTATCGGGCGCAAGTTCACGTGGGCGCACGACGTTGAGATCATCGAGCTCTCCGATGCCTCCGCGCGGCTCACGTACACCGATGTGGCTGGTGTCGGCTATCACCAAGTCGACTGTGACTACACCATCGGGATACTGTCGTCGGTGACGACGATGTTCGAGCTGCGACCAGCTCACGTGCGGCACGTCGAGTGTGCCGTGCAAGGCGCCCCCGCGTGCGTGTACGCCTTCTCCTGGGAGGATCCCTCGTCCCTGCTAAAGCACGCAACGAAATGGCTCGCGGCGAGCGTTGTCGCCGGCTCGGCCGTGCATGTCCTGCGACCGAGCGTCTTGCCCGCGGCTGCCGGCGTTCCGGCGGTAGGCGCCCTCTCCGTGGTCAGGCGGGCATACACGGCGCGGCGCCAGCAGCATCGCTCCCTCGAGGTCGAGCTGCGCGATCAACGCGACGCGGCGGAGCGTCTCACCGCATCGCTGCGGGAGATGGTCTCCGATCTGAGGATCGAGGAGGTGCTGGCCAACATCGTGTCCAACGCGCAGGTGGCCGCGACGGGAAGGGAATTCGCGCTTCTCATCTCCGAAGGCAGCGCGTTTCACTGCCGACGATCATCCCGAGTGCCGAGCGACATGCTCACGGCGCTCGAGGCCTGGGCGGCTGGACATCCGGGGGCGCTTCAAGCACCGCTCACGCTCGATGACCTCGCCGATGTGCCCGAGCTCCAGCAGCTGACCCGCGACACCCGTCTCCCGGTCGGCACGCTGCATGCCGTTCCCCTGCTCTTTCGGAATACCACCCTCGGCGTACTGGTCGCCCTCGGGCACGGAAACGATCCGTTCGTGGCGCACGAGAAGGCAGCCCTCGATGCCTACGCTGCTCAAGCTGCAATCGCGCTGGCAAACGCCCGCCTCTTCGAGCGCCTCGAGGAGCTGGCCAAGCGCGATTCACTCACCGGGCTGTTCAACCACGCTCAATTCCACGACACCCTCGACCGCGAGCTCGATCGAGCAGACCGCTACGGGCACGCGCTCTCCGTGATCATGCTGGACCTCGACAGCTTCAAGACCTTGAACGACGAGTTCGGCCACGCTGAGGGCGACCGGGTGCTCAAGGAGGTAGCCAAGGCGCTGCAGGCCGCGTGTGGCCCGCCGGACGGGGCGTATCGGCTCGGGGGGGACGAGCTCGCGCTGGTGATGCCGGGCGCCTCAGGCACGCGTGCGAAGTCGGTGGCGCAGAGCGTGGCGAAGACCGTCGCCACGCTCGAGGCCGGGGTGACGATCGCCTACGGGGTAGCGCAGTGGCCGCAGGACGGGCCATCGAAGTCGCTGCTGCTCTTCAACGCGGATCGTGCTCTGTACGCTGTCAAGTCCAAGAGTGCTGCTTCGGCGGTGAAGCACCCCGGCCGGCGCCCTGCCCCTGGCGTCGAGGACCCACTCTGGGGCGACAGGAGCCAGCGTCAGCTCCGAAGCGTCACGAATGCCCTGGCCCGCGCCGTCGACGCCAAGGACTCCTACACCCGCAGCCATTCCGAGACGGTGGCTCAGCTGTGTGCGCTCATGGGCGAAGTGCTCGGCTTCGAGGGGGCCGGGCTCGAGCAGCTCCGGCTTGCCGGGCTGCTCCACGATGTAGGCAAGATCGGGATCGCCGACGCGATCCTGCAGAAGTCGAGCCGGCTCACAACAGCCGAGTACGAGGTGATGAAGACCCACACCACGCTGGGATACAAGATCGTGTGCGGTGCAGAGCTCGAGCAGGAGGCCGAGTGGATCCTCCATCACCACGAGCAGCCCGACGGTCGAGGGTACCCCGACGCTCTGCGGGGAGAGAAGGTGCCGCTGGAGTCGCGCGTCATCCTTGTCGCAGACGCCTTCGAGGCCATCACCTCCGATCGTCCGTACCGGAAGGGCCGCCCGATCGGAGACGCCCTGGCCGAGCTCGACCGCCATGCAGGCACTCAATTCGACCCGCGCTGCGTCGACGCTCTGAGAAGGACACTCAGCCGCGGTGCCCGCTCGTTGTTCGAGAACGCCAGCGCGGTGGCCGCTCGCGGTGACTAGGAGAGCTGCGGCTTGACGAGCGAGGAGTGCTACTCCGTCGCCGTCGCGTAGCGGAGGATCTCAACCACTTGCCGTGGCGTGTCGGTGGTGGCCATGGCCGCCCGGTCGACTTCCTTGAGCACGTGCATGAGCTCCGCGTCGTGGAGGGTGATGATGGGCTTTCCCAGCGCCGCAGCGAATCCGGCATCGAAGGCGGCGTTCCACTGCCTGTACTTGTCCCCGAAGCGAACGACCACGATGTCGGCTTCTCGCAGCAACATCTGTGTGCGAACCGCGTTCACACCGGCCCCCTTGTGATCCTTCCAGAAGCCCTCCCGCTCAGGCCCGAGGATGTCGACCCCGACGCCATCGCTGGCCGCGTGATCGGTGACCGGTGCGAAGAGCTTCACGGGCAGTCCGGCCTGCGCGACTCCGTCGGCGATCCGCGCCCGCCAATCGGAGTGGATCTCGCCGGCGAGATATACGTTCCAGATTCGGTCGAGGGCCATGGGCTGCTCCTATGAGGGCCTCGATGACGGACGGCCGGCGGACACCTGAGAGCGGATGAAGGGACTCGAACCCTCGACCTTCTGCATGGCAA
>JBBSIW010000013.1:0-16066 GCA_038231895.1 Solirubrobacterales bacterium
CCCGTGAGGACGTCGGCCCCGGCTCCCGACCCAAGGTCGAGGACGGTCTCGCCCTCGTGGCGTGCCCACCGCGGTGGGCACGCCACGAGGGCGAGACCGTCCTCGACCTTGGGTCGGGAGCCGGGGCCGACGTCCTCACGGGGTCGTTCCCTTGCACCACGCTGACGCTACCCGACCCCGGGCCACCTCGACCGCGATCGCGTGAGCGGCCGACGCCAGCAGCCCTCCCGTGCGAGGGGCTCGAGCTCTCGGTAGCAGCGCTGGCAGATGTGCTTCTCCGAAGAGAACATGGCCTGGGCCCACGAGCCGCGCTTCATGATCCGCTCGAGGCCGCCCGCGGGATCGAGCTCGCGGTGGGCGCATATGTCGCACTCGAGCCCGGAGGGTCCTGTCGCTTGGGCTTGCGTGATGCGAGCCATCGCGTTCCTCTCGCTGGCTGCCACACCGTCAGGGCGGCGCGGCACGCCGCATGACAACCATCCCGGGCTGTGCTCGACGCGGGGTAACCGGGTTGTAAAAGCTTCGTCGGATCGGCGCGAGCGGAGCAGGGACGGCTACAAGACCGACACATGCGCTTCACGGGCTGGTTACTCGGACGGCCCGCACCCACGCCTAGGGTTCCCGGCGATCCCGCTGGTCCATCGCTGACCGGCCCCACCAGACCCTGGAGGTTAACCGCGATGCCATCGCGCAATCTACGTCTGCCCGCAGTGGCGCTCACGACTGGCCTGATCGGCCTTGGCTCGTGGGCGGGCTCCAGCGCCGCCTCGAGCTTCGACCAGCTCACCGGCGTGCCATCGGCCAACCCCAAGGCGCCCGGAATGAGCACTCCGAACATCCTCTCGCCCGAGCTGACGCAGTCGGTGCTGGCGCAGGGGTCGTTCAAGCTCGAGAACGGCACCGCGCAGGTGCCCTACTACGGCTACGACGGCGACGGACCGCACGTGCCCGCCCCGGGCGACAAGCCCGCGCCGGGCCACAAGGTCGAGGCGAGCAAGACCGAGCCCGACAAGAACACCTACCTGACCATCGACGGCCTCAAGGGATCCGACCCCAAGTACGACTACGGGCGCCACTTCCTCTTCCAGGGCCACGAGGGTGGCTCGCCCGGCTACATCACGAGGGTCAACCTCGACGCCGACGGCGCCCACCGCGTGACCCTGCTGGCCACGACCGACGACAAGGGCGCAGCGCTGCCCAACTTCGACGGCTCGACGTGGGACCCGTGGGCCAAGCGCCTGCTGTTCACCGCCGAGAAGGGCAACCGGGGTGGCGTGTGGCAGGCCACGACCGACGTTCCGTCCAAGGTCCAGGACATCTCCGGCGTGCTCGGCCGGGGCGGCTACGAGGGCATCCAGAACGACTCCGCGGGCAACCTGTGGATCGTCGAGGACGTCGGCCGCCCGACCGGGACCGCCAACCCGCACGCCAAGCAGCCCAACAGCTTCGTGTACCGCTTCGTGCCCAAGGACCGCAAGGACCTGACGGCGGGGGGCAGGCTGCAGGCGCTGCAGGTCATCTCGCGGCGCACCGGCAAGCCGATCGTGTTCCACGCCGGCCAGGCCGACGCGGACATCCTCTCCGACGATGTCAAGGACCTGCACAACAAGGTCTTCGACACGCGGTGGGTGACCATCCACGACACCGACGTGGACGGCACCACCCCGTTCGATGCCAACGCCCTGGCCAAGAGCCGGGGGGCGGCGCCGCTCAAGCGACCCGAGAACGGGCAGTTTCGCCCCGGCAGCCGGTTCACCGAGTTCTACTTCGATGAGACCGGTGACACCAACAAGGACACCGAGGCCGGCGCACGGTACGGCGGCTTCGGGTCCATCCTCAAGCTCACCCAGCGCCGGCCCACGGCCGACACCGGGAAGCTGACGCTGTTCTATCGCAGCGACGTGGCCCACAGCGGGTTCGACAACGTCGCGTTCCTGAGCCGCGATCGCGTCGCCTTCGTCGAGGACGCGGGCGACACGCTGCACACGCAGCGAAACGCCTTGGACTCCGGCTACGTGTTCGACGTCAACGAGAGCTACGCGGCGTCGGACGCCCCGGAGCCGCTGCGGTTCCTGGCGCAGGGCCGTGACGTCTCGGCGACGCTGGACTCCGGGTTCTCCGGGATGCCCGGGTTCCAGAACGACGGCGACAACGAGATCACCGGTCTCCACGTCTCCGACGGCGATCCGGGCACCGGCGGCATCCTGGGTGCCAAGGCGCCCAGGCCGCTGCGCCGCAACGGCCCGTGGCAGGTGTTCTACACCCAGCAGCATGGCGACAACGTGACCTACGAGGTCCACCGCGCGCCGCAGCGCTGACCCACATCGCGAACGAAAGGTGAGGCCGAGGCCCCGGGGCAGGTTCGCCCGGGGCCTCGGCTCTGGCCCCAACGATCCGCCATGCGAGGTCATCTCGCTGTAGGCGCCGATCCCGACGTCAGCCCAGGCTTCGGCCCCGGGGCTCAGCGGAACTGCTCGCGGCCTCAGACCAGTCTGGTCTCGACGCCCGGGGTGGCATCGAGCCGGTGATCCCGAGTCAACAAGAGCAGCCCGTGAGCCGCGGCGGTGGCGGCGATCAGCAGGTCAGCCAGGTGGCGCCGCACGTTGCGCCCGCTCTTGTGTGCCTCGTCGGATATGCGCCCGTACGCTGGGGCAACGCGTGCGTCAACGGCGAGAGGCTCAAACGTCCGCTCGGCATAGGCCAGCACAGCGAGTCTCGCGGCCTGCTGATCCGCCGGTGCGGCGAGGACGCCGCGGTGCAGTCCGCACAGCGTCACAACCGAGATCGTCGCCTCCGTCGGCGGTTCCGGGACCGCGAGCGACGCGCCCTGGGCGAGTGCGATCACGACCGAGGTGTCAAGCAGTGCCCGCGTCGGGACGCTCACGCATGATCTCCTCGTAACGGTCGAAGGGGTCGTCGGGCTCCGCCGCCATCAGCTCACGGAGCTCCTCGTCGAGCTGGGCGTCGGGCGACAGCAGTCCATGCAGCCCCTCGACGATCTCGGTGAATGGCACGAAGCCTCTCGGACGCTCGGCCGGTACGAGATCCGCGATCGGATGGCCGTGGACGGTGATCGTCAGACGCTCGCCGCGTTCGACGCGTCGAAGCAGCTCGGCGGTGTTGTTACGCAGTTCCCGCTGCGGGACCGTAGCCATACAGCTACAGAGTAGCAGCTCACGGAGAACGCGTCGACGGGCCGTCCGCCGGCTCGGCCCGGCGCGCGGGCATGAAGCGGTAGCCGATCCCGAAGTGGGTGTGGACGTAGGTCCACTCGGGCGATGCCTTGGCGAGCTTGCGGCGCACCTTGCGAACGAACACGTCGACCGAGCGATCGCGGTAGGCCATCTGTGCGCCCCACACGAGGCGGTAGATCTCCGGCCGGGGTACCACGCGGTCATAGCGCTCGGCGAGGACCTGGAAGGTCTGAAACTCACGGACCGTCAGGCCGACGCGGCGCCCCTCGACGAGGAGCTGGTACTCGGCCGGCCGGATCTCGAGGTTGCCGGTGCGGATGATCGCCGGAGTCGCCTCGGCCACGTCGGAGGATGGCGTGTCCGCAAGCACCGCGGCGCCACGCTATCCGGCTCGACGAGGAAGTCCTGTGAACCAGCGGTGACGGATTGGAGAACGTGTGGGGAAGCGACGCTAGGCGACGCTCTGCGGCTCCTCGATCCTTGCAGCCCGCAGATAGCGCTTCAACCGGCGCCTGTACGCCTTTGGCGGCTCGGCGAAGAGGCGCCGCCCGATCCGCGTGGCGGTCTCGACGAGCTCGGCGCGGCGTCGCGCCACGAGGTCGAGCAACTCGGTTTCGTCGACGGTGAGGCTCGCCGGTCCACCGTCGCCGTTGCTCAGCCGATGGGCGAGCAGGGTGAGATCGTGCTCGTCGCCGAGCGCGTCCGCGAGCGCATGCGCCTCCTTTGCCTGGGCGGCCATCGGGGTCGGCCATGCCTCCTCGAGGAGGCGCTGGTGGTACCAGTGGTCCTTGACGCGCTTGCGCCACTCGTGGAGGTTCTCCGTGGTTGGGTGCTCGACGGCGAACGCGCCCGCCTTGTGCGCGCGGCGGAAGGACCTGGCCGCACCGCGCGTGAGCGTGTCCCATCTGGTGTCGTCGAGCGGCCAGTCCTCCACGCGGCCGAGTGCGCTCTTGAGATCGTCCACCACCCGGCTGACCGGCGTCTCGTCGAGGTCGGGAGCCGTCGACGCCTGGGTCTTCACGTAGTTCCGACCGGCGGTGAAGGTCTCTGCGGGAATCTGGCCCGGGAAGCGCTGCTCGAGGTCGTCGACGGTGGTGACCATGACCTGGGCGTCGCGCACCGCGGAGACGGCTCGCGCCGAGTCGCGGAGGCTACGGTTCTCCCGCCGATAGCTGCGCCGGTCGAGATCCGGCCTGGTCAGCCGCAGAACGGCGCGTGTCTTCTTGAGGCTCTTGCGAGCTTCATGCACCGCTTCGACCGGGTCTTCCTCGCGCCTGCGCTCGAGCTGGTCGATCGCTTCCTCGATCTGCTCGCGGGCGCACCGCCGCAAGCCCGCCGCTGGTTCCTCCGCAAAGCTGAGTTGATATGGCATCGAGTGCTCCTCTCGTCGTATCCACATGATGCGTTACCCGGGAGGAGGGCACGCCACGCATCCCGAGCGCTACGGTGTTCGACTGAGCATGAGCGTCGCACTGGAACAGCTGGATGGCCTGCTCGAAGGCTTTGAGCCTGTCTCGATCGAGGAGCTCGACGCCCGCGCCGCGCTCCTGCGCCGCGTGGACAACAAGTACGTCCTCGCGGGGGAGGCTACTGCGTCTTCGAGGCACGATGTCTGCGCGGGAGGGCCCGAGCGACTCACCTGCGACTTCGATGTCCGCCTCGCGGGCGAGGACGGCGGGACGCGACGGCTGCGCGACGACCTCGTGCTCCTGGAGAGCAAGAGCGAGTCGGGTGAAGGGCCCGCCGACTCCCTGCTGGCGGAGATCGGTGTCGAGCCGATCTCGCTGAGCAAGTACAAGCTGGGCATTGGGCTGCTGGCCGACGCGGCGGATGACGCCCAACACGACGCGGCCGAGCGCTACTTCGTTTGAGCCGCGGGCGGCGCCCGCCGCTCAGCCCCGCTTGAGGGCAATGCCCTCGAGTACGTGGGCCACGGTCTCGCAGGCGTCGACGGCGCCCTCAAGGGACTCGAAGATGTCCTTCCAGCGGATCACGACCATGGGATCGATGCCCGTCGCGAACAGCGACGCCAGGCCCTCGCGCAGAAGTCGATCGCCCTCGTTCTCCAGCCGGTGGATCTCGATGAGCTGCGGACCGAAATCGCTCGCGGTGCGCAGAGAACGCAGCGCGACGGCCACCTGCTCACCCGCGCCGACGAGGACCTCGGACATGGCGACCGCCTGCTCCATCGGCGCTTCGACCCCATAGAGCCCGAGCGAGTCGCCGGTCTGCTCCGTGTAGTCGACGATGTCGTCGAGCGTGCGCGCCAGCTCGTATACGTCGGCGGACTCAAACGGCGGCCGATGGCGCTTGGCCGCCGCCCCGTTGAGGCGGTGGATGATGTCGTGAGCCACCCGGTCGCCCTCGCGCTCACACAACAGGAGGTCGCGGGCGAGCGTCGCGCGCTCGGGGAAGTCGGCGAGCATGTCGCGCAGCAGCAGGCTGGCGCGCTGTACGTTGCGCCCGGACTCCTCGAAGAGCTCGAGCAGGCCCTGGTCGACTGGTCGGCGCAGCAACGCCATTCGCCGCACACTACGCCGCGCCGCACTGTCCGCGCGCTTCTTCACCAGGCTTTCACAACTCCTTCACGGGCGGGTAACGGGGATGGTCGCCGGGCCAGCCACGCTTGCATGGCATGGAGGCGGCTCATCGCGATCAGGCCCCGGAGGGAAGGGTCATCGAGGCCGGCGAGCTCGAGGTTCGCATCGCCGACGCCCTCGTGCTGGCGGCGGGGCGCCCGCTGAACCTGTCGGTCCGGGAGTACGGGCTCCTGGTCGCGCTCGCGGACCGGGCGCCGCGGATAGTGAGCCGCGACGAGCTCTCGGCGACGGTGTGGGGGAACCCGCTGCGCGATGGCGATCGCTCCGTCGACGTCTACGTCCACAAGCTGCGCGCCAAGCTCGAGGAGGCGCTGCCGAGCTGGCAGTTCATCCACACGCACGTGGGGTTCGGCTACCGCTTCGACGCGGTGCCTTTACACGGTTTTCACATTCCGGCCACAACTCGGTAACAGACTGCGGCGGCGCCCATGACAGCCTCGCCGCTGACACGTCCACGATCAAGGGAGACTCTGTGAGGTCACGTCAACTGCTCGCGCTCGGCGCCGCCGGCGTCCTGGCCGTCGGGGCTGCCGCATGCGGCAGCAGCGACAAGAATTCGTCTTCGTCTTCGTCCTCGACCGCCGGAGGCGGTGCCGCGAAGACCGGTGGCAGCATCAGCGGCGCCGGCGCCACCTTCCCGCAGCCCGTCTACGACGAGTGGGCCAACCGCTTCAAGGACAAGACCGGCACCACCGTCAACTACAACGGCATCGGGTCGGGCGGCGGCATCGCCCAGTTCACGGCGGGCACTGTCGACTTCGGCGCCACCGACGCCTTCATGAAGCCTGAGGAGATCGCCGCCGCCAAGCAGAAGCACGGCGAGCCCGTGCACATCCCGACAGTGTTCGGGGCGATCACCGTCGCCTATAACGTCCAGGGCCTCGACAAGGGCCTCAAGCTCGACGGCAAGACGGTCGCCGACCTGTTTCTGGGCAAGGTCAAGAAATGGGACGACCCGGCCATCAAGTCCTTGAATCCCGGGATGAAGCTGCCCAGCACCCCGGTGACCGTGGTGCACCGCTCCGACGAGTCGGGCACGACCAAGCTGTTCACGTCATTCCTCAAGGACACCAGCCCCGAGTGGTCGAGCAAGGTCGGCAGCGACAAGACCGTGAAGTGGCCGACCGGCACCGGGGCGGCCAAGAACGCGGGCGTGGCCGGTGGGGTCAAGCAGAGCGACGGCGCCGTGGGCTACGTCGAGCAGGCCTACGCGCTGCAGAACAACTTCACGACGGCGGACGTGAAGAACAAGGCCGGCCAGTTCATATCGCCGAGCCTCGAGTCGACGACCGCGGCGGGCGAGGGCATATCGGTGCCCGCCGACCTGCGCTTCAGCGCGATCAACTCGCCCAACCCGAAGGCCTATCCGATCGCCTCGGCCACGTTCCTGCTCGTCTACCAGGACATGTGCAAGGCGGGATTGGCCCAGGACAAGGCCCAGGGTGTCGTCAACTGGGTCAACTACGCGGTCGGTGACGGCCAGCAGGTGGCCCCGGCGCTCCAGTACGCGTCGCTGCCCCCGGGGCTCGACCAGAAGGCCAAGGCCAAGGTGGACGGTCTGGTCTGCAACGGCGCACCGCTGAAGGCGACCGGCTGAGCCCAGAGTGCAAGCCGGCACCCTGACCCAGCGCGCCGGCCGCTCCTTCGGGGAGCGGCCGGCGCGCGCCCGGGTGCCCGACGTGGTCATGCGCTGGGGCCTGACCGCGCTCGCCGCGGCGGTCCTCGCTCTGCTCGCCTACTTCTTCGCCCGCCTGATCGGGGAGTCGCAGACCGCCCTCTCCAGGTTCGGGGCCCTCGGCTTCGTCTTCGACAACGACTGGGACGTCTCGAGCTCGCACTACGGGGCGCTTCCCCTGGTCGTCGGGACGCTGGTCACCTCCGCGATCGCCCTGGTCATCGGCGTCCCGGTGGCCGTGGCCACCGCGCTCTACATCACCGAGCTCTGCCCCCGCCGGGCGCGCGGGCCGCTGACCATCCTGGTCGAGCTGCTGGCGGCGGTGCCCTCGGTCGTCTACGGGCTGTGGGGCTTCTTCGTGCTCATCCCCAAGCTGCGGCCGGTCCAGCAGTGGCTCGCCGACACGTTCTCGTTCCTGCCTTTCGTGGGCGGGCACGTCGCCGGCCCGAGCTACTTCATCGCCGGCCTGATCCTGGCCATCATGATCGTCCCGATCGTCAGCGCCATCACCCGCGAGGTGATGGCGACGGTTCCCTCAGACCACAAGGAGGCCGCGCTGGCGCTGGGCGCGACGCGCTGGGAGATGATCCGCACGGCGATCCTGCCCTACTCCCGCGCCGGCATCAGCGGAGCGGCGATGCTCGGACTCGGCCGCGCGGTGGGCGAGACGATCGCGGTGACGATCGTGATCGGCAACGCGCCGCGAATCGGCCAGCAGGTCTTCGACCAGGGCTATAGCCTGGCCGCGGTGATAGCCAACGAGTTCGGTGAGGCGGCCTCGATTCCGCTGCACCGCTCCGCGCTCATAGCTGCCGGGCTGGTGCTCTTCGTGCTCACTTTGATCGTGAACGGGTTCGCGCGCTACTTCGTGGTCCGCGGCCAGCAGGGTCCGAAGGCGGCCCCGGCGCCGGGCATGGCGGGATGAGCGCGCTGGCGCCTGTGTCGCACCGCCGTCGGCGGGTCGACCGCGCCGCGCGGGGACTGCTGGCCGCCGCCACCGGCCTCGCGGTCCTGCCGCTGGTCTTCGTCGTCTTCTACCTGCTCCAGAAGGGCGTGGGCGCGTGGAGCGTCGGCTTCTTCACCACCGACCCGTCGGGCAAGTTCTTCGGGGACGCCGGCGGCGTCCGCAGCGCCATCTTCGGCACGCTCGAGATGGTGACGCTGGCTACGGTCATCGCGGTACCCGCCGGGATCGGCGTCGCTCTCTACCTGGTCGAGTACGGCAAGGCCGGGCGCTTCGCCGCCGCCGTGCGCTACTTCATCGACGTGATGACCGGCGTGCCCTCGATCGTCTTCGGCCTGTTCGTCTACATCGTGCTGGTGATCGCCAACACCGGCGGAGCCAGCTTCGCGGGCTGGAAGGGCTCGCTCGCGCTCGCTCTCCTCATGCTGCCGATCGTCACACGGGCTGCCGAGGTCGTGCTCGCGCTCGTGCCCGACTCGCTGCGCGAGGCCGCGCTGGCGCTGGGAGCCCCGCGCTGGCGGGTCATGCTGCGGATCGTCCTGCCCACGGCGCGCCCCGGCCTGGTCACCGGCGCGCTGCTGGCCATCGCCCGCGCGGCGGGCGAGACCGCGCCGCTGCTGTTCACCGCCTTCTACATCAAACGGGCGACGGGCGACCTCAACCGCCCGATGAACTCGCTGCCGGCCCAGATCTTCACCGACGTGGGCCAGGCCCAGGACCGGCTGCAGGCACGAGCCTGGGGCGCCGCGCTGACCCTCGTTCTCATGATCCTGATACTTACCACCCTGGCCCGGGTGGTCTCGCGAAGGAGCCGCCTGGCATGAGCCCCCACGACCCGGAGACCCAGATGACCGACCCCCCGACCGACCCAGCGACCGCGGCCGGTGAGACGGGGCAGTCGACGGCGCAGCCTCCTGGGCGCGACGGCGCCGCCACGACCGCCGCGGCCACCGGCCGGCGCATCACGCTGGACAGCCTCAGCGCCTTCTACGGCGACTCGGCCGCCGTCCGCGCGGTCTCGCTCGAGTTTCCCCCCAACGAGGTCACGGCCATCATCGGCCCGTCGGGCTGCGGCAAGTCGACGATGGTGCGCTGCATCAACCGCATGCACGAGGAGATCCCGCGCGCCCGCGCCGAGGGGAAGGTCCTGCTCGATGACCTCGACGTCTACGAGGACGGCGTGGACGTCGTGGCGGTCCGGCGCGCGGTGGGGATGGTCTTCCAGAAGCCCAACCCGTTTCCCACGATGTCGATCTTCGACAACGTCGCCTCGGGGCCGCGGCTGTCGGGCGCGCGCGGCGGCGACCTGCGCGACCGCGTGGAGCGCACGCTGCGCGGCGCCGGGCTGTGGGAGGAGGTCAAGGACCGCATGGACCAGCCCGGGCTGGGGCTCTCGGGCGGCCAGCAGCAGCGCCTGTGCATCGCGCGGACCCTGGCCGTCGAGCCGAAGGTCATCCTCATGGATGAGCCGTGCTCGGCGCTGGACCCCGTCGCGACGCTGAAGATCGAGGAGCTCATCGCCGAGCTCAAGCAGCGCTACACGATCGTCGTGGTCACCCACAACATGCAGCAGGCCGGGCGCGTCGCCGACACGACCGCGTTCATGCTCGACGGCGAGCTGGTCGAGCACGGAGCGACCGATCGCATCTTCACCAACCCCGGCGACTCGCGCACGGAGGACTACGTGAGCGGTAAGTTCGGATGACCGAGACGCGCGCCCGCTTCCACGAGGCGCTTCGGGGGCTCGAGGACCAGGCCCTCGGCGGCCTGGATCTGGTCGTCGCCACGATCGACCGCACCCTGGAGGCCCTCAAGCACCAGGACGTCGAGCTGGCCTCGATGGTGATCGCCGACGACGACCGCATCGACGGTCGCTACCTCGAGGTTCACCAGGGCATCCTCTCGCTGCTGGCCACCGAGGCGCCGGTGGCGACCGACCTGCGGGTCGTCGCCGCCCTCCTGCACGTGATCGGCCACATCGAGCGGATGGGCGATCAGTGCGTCAACATCGCCAAGCTGATCCCGCTCTCCGGGCACGAGCCCCCGACCGACGAGCAGCTGATCGAGCGCATCGAGCGCATGGGGGCGTGCGTGCGCTCGGAGGTGGGCCAGGCCAAGCAGGCGTTCGCGCTTCGCGATGCGGGGCTGGCCCAGGACCTCGTCCGTCAGGACGCCGAGATCAACGCGCTGAACCGAGAGATTTTCGCGATGGCGCTGGAGATCGGCGACGACGCCGACCGGCGCGAGTGGGCGGCCTACATGATGCTGGTGGCGCGGGCGCTGGAGCGCATCGGCGACAACGCGGTGGACATCGGGGAGCAGACCGCGTTCGTGGTCACGGGCCTGTTCCGCGAGTTCTCAGACGCCTCGCGGGTCGGGTAGCCGCACGCTGAGGGAGAATGGCGTCCTCGTGGCGGCGCTCTCCCGGCATCTGCATCGGATCGCGCCGGTCATCGCGTGCGGGCTCGTCCTCGCGATGACCGGGTGCGCGGTCGGGGGCGGGTCCTCGGGGCGCGAGTCGCCCTCGGCGCCGCGGGGCGGCACGATCCGCGGGGCGGGCGAGACGATGCCGAGCCCGCTGCTCGCCGCGTGGGCCGGCCGGTTTCGCCAGGACGTCGGCACCGACGTACGCTACGAGGCGATCGGGTTCAGCCGGGGCGTGAGCGAGTTCACCGCCACCCTCGTGGACTTCGGAGTCAC
The DNA here is from genome assembly GCA_038231895.1 of Solirubrobacterales bacterium. GTDB lineage: Bacteria > Actinomycetota > Thermoleophilia > Solirubrobacterales > Solirubrobacteraceae > JALYZC01. Next base: position 11,134 of record JBBSIW010000013.1, read on the forward strand.
CGACGCTCCCCTCAACGAGGTCGAGGTCGCGACCGCGGCGAGCGGTAGGAGCCACCCCGAGCACTTTCCGGTGGCCTTCGCCGGGGTCTCGGTCGTCTATCACCTGCCGGGGGTGGGAGGCCTGCGCCTGGATGGCGCGACGCTGGCCTCCATCTTCCTCGGCGAGGTCTCGCGCTGGAGCTCCCCTGCCATTCGCCGCCTGAACCCGGGACGCCGCTTGCCGCACACTGCGATCACGGTCGTGCACCGCGCCGATGCGGCGGGCACCACGCGGCTGCTCACGTCGTTCCTGGTGGATGCGAGCACCGACTGGTCGCGGCGGGCGGGAGCGGACGAGGCCGTCGCGTGGCCCGTGGGCCCGGGGATGAGCTCGAACGCGGAGCTGGCGCAGGCGGTGAGTGCGCGGGTCGGGGCGATCGGCTACGTGGAGCCCGGCACCGACCGGCGCCCCGGTCTCCAGCGAGCGGCGCTGGCCAACCGCACGGGCCGTTTCATCGCTCCCACGCCGGCGGCGATCGTCGCCGCGACGCGAGGCCTGCAGGAGGCGCCCGCGGACCTGCGCTTCATCGCCGTAAACGCGTCCCCAGACCCCGGCGCCTATCCGATCGCCTCGCCGGTGTTCATGCAGGTCTACCGCGACGCCTGCCGGGCCAAGATCGATTCCGATCACGCCCGGCACGTGCGGCAGTGGTTGAGGTTCGTGCTGGGCGCTGCCGGCCAGCGTCTGGCCGCGACCACGCCGGGGTTTGCGGCGCTGCCGGTCGACCTCGTGGCGAGGGCGCGCAGCGCTGCGAGCCGTCTAGCCTGTGACGGCAAGCGCCTGTAGCCTGAGTCTCACACGGGCCGGTATGCGCGGTACTCCATGACGGTGGCGATCCGACTACGGGCCTCCTCGCCCCACAGCCACTCGACCAGGTAGAGGCCGAGATCCAGCGCCGAGGCGACGCCCCCGGCGGTCACGATCTGGCCTTCGGTGACGATCCGTCGATCGGGGACAACCTCCTTGCACAGCGGCTCGAGCAGCTCCAGGGCGAGGTGGTGCGTGGTCGCACGCTTGCCCTTCAAGTGCCCCGCCGCGCCCAGCAGCAGCGCCCCCGTGCACACGCTGGCGAGGGGGCGGCTCGCCGGCCAGGACTTGAGGTACTCGACGAAGCGCTCGTCGTGCATCAACCGGCGCGTGCCCTGGCCGCCGGGAACGTAGAGCAGGTCGAAGCGCTTGAGGTCCTCGTACACGCCGTCGGGCACGAGCGTCGTGCCGGTCTCGTCCTCGATGGTCTGCTTGGTGCCGACCACGCGGCAGGTTACCCCCGGGTCGATGCCCATCGGCGCCACCCGGCGCAGCGCATCGTAGGCGCCTACGAGGTCGAGCAGGGTCATCCCCGGGAAGGCCAGGAACGCGATCCGCTTGACCAGCGTAGACATTACGTTCGTGCCGGCACTGCGCGCGTGGTGCGACCGGACTCCACGCGCCTGCGCACCCAAGCCACCAGCCACGGCCAGTTGGTGTAGACGATGACCACCGTGCCCGCCATCGCGACGTAGTTGAGCTTCATCGTGGCGAAGATCCCCGCGTGCAGGCCGACGATCCCCGGCACGAAGAGCCATCTGGTGATCGGCCAGATGAGCACCAGCGGAAATGCCACCTCGAGCACGAGCGTGGCCCAGGCGAAGGCGTGGGCGAGCAGCGGATGGTCGGCGACGAACAGCGAGAGCGAGTTGCCGTTCTGGGAGTCGCTGGCGGTGTAGAGCACCCAGCGCAGGTTGTCGCCCGCCCATGCCAGCCCCGAGTACTGGAGCTTGTGCAGCCCGATGATGCAGTAGCCCAACGCGACGAGCACCATCGCGGTGCGCACGGGCCACCCGTAGCGAGGCGAGGGGGGAGGGTCCGCCGTCGTGGGGTCCCTGCGCCGCCTGCGCCAGGCGTCGAGCGACCATACGTCGGCGTGGCGGGCGGGGATCAGACAGAGCAGGCAGAGCAGCAGCAGCACGTCGTTGTGGATGACCTTGCCCTGGCTCGTGAGCATGCCGTTGAGCACCACGCCGCACAGCCAGGCGACGGGAAGGGCGATCCGCGCCCGCAGGCCCACGGCGGCGATCGCCGCGGCAATCGTCCCGATCACCAGCAGCGCGAGCAGGACGCCCCGTGGCGGCATGTGGGGCAGGAGCTTGGCGAAGGAGAGCGGCCGGAACAGGGCGGCGGGCTGGTCGGCGAGGTCGAGGTAGAGGCTCGGGCGCAGCCCGAGGCGCAGGGCCAGCAGCGTGCACAGGCCGATCCGCAGGGCGGCCAGGCGCTGCGGAGGGCCGGGCGCGAACAGCCAGCGGTCGAGGCGAAGCACCGACCAGTCCGGGCGCAGGTAGGCGCGGTCAAGCCGCACGCGCTCCCCTTCCGTCGGCGCACACGTAGGTCAGGCGCCGGCGGGGCGGCGGCGGCGCACGCCGACCGCGATGCCGGTGGAGGTCGACGGCGGTGCGGTAGATGCGCACGCCCGAGACCTGGCGCCCCTGGGCGCGGATGCGCCCGGCCCACGCCTGGCACACCGCTTCCTGGCGGGACGCGGACTGGTGCGGGTAGTCGCGCATGATCAGGGTCAGGTGGCGGTCGGGGCGGGGGAAGGTGGCGAAGTTCACGCGCGCCTGCTGGCCCGCCCGGTCGACCGTGAACACCTGCCAGCCGGAGCGCTGGGCGTGGCGCAGATGGCTGAACAGCCGCCAGCCGGTCAGCGGCCACGCCTCGATCGCGAAGGCTCCGCAGGCAAGGAAGGCCACCAGGTACACGGCCACGAATGCACGCGCGAATGGTGACGCGCGCTCGATCGCACCCGAGGGAGGATCGATTTGCGCGGGCGCCGGGGGGGCTTCTGGGTCGGCCATGGCCATCCGAGGTGGGGCGCGGGGCGGGCGCTCCGGCGCCCGGGCATTCTAGTGGTGGCCACCGTCGTCCCCGGCATTGGTAGATTCGCGCGGCGGTCGCAGGCCGCACCGCCGCGACCCGCACGCATGCCTCGCCCACCGACACCGTCGCCCAGCGGGCTCACCCGCGAGGGTGCCCTCGCCCCGGCGCCGGGCCAACGCCGAAGCAGGGGGAGGACACTGGACCGTGTCGATCGGAGGCTGCTCGGCACGGCCGCCCTGGTCGGCATGCTCGCCACGGGCCTGGGCATGGTCCTGATCGCCGCCGGGGGGGCGAATCCGCGGCTGGTGAACGCCAGCCGTGCCGGGTTCCCGGACTGGATGGCGGGGGTGTTCGGCCATATCGCCGGCCGGCCCTCGGAGGTCGTCTTCTACGTGTTGCTTCTCGCGATGGCCGGCTGCTACCTGCTCGCACTGGCCTGTGCGCGGTCGGTCTCGGCCCGCGTGGCGCTCGGGATCGTCGTGCTCCTGCACCTCCTGTTCCTGCTCGCGCCGCCGCTGCTCTCGCGCGACATCTTCAACTACATCGCCTATGCGCGCATCGGGACCGTGCACGGGCTCAACCCCTATCTGCACGGCGCCGGCGTGGCTCCGTTCGACCCCACCTATCCGTACATCTGCTGCCATCACTACGCCAACCCCTATGGCCCGCTGTTCACCCTTGGCAGCTACGCGATCACGCCGTTCGGGGCGCACGCGATGCTGTGGCTGCTCAAGGCCGCGGTCGCCCTGGCCGGCCTGGCCTGCGTCGCCCTCGTGTGGAAGGGCGCTCGGCTGCAGGGGCGCGATCCGCGCGCGCCGGCGCTGATGGTCGGGCTCAATCCGGTCTGGCTCGTGCTGACGGTGGGGGGAGGCCACAACGACCTGCTGATGGAGGTCTTCGCGGTCGGAGGGATCGTGCTCTGGCTGGCCGGGCGCCAGGTGGCGGGAGCCTCGATCGTCGTGGTCGGCCTGGCCACCAAGATCTCGGCGGGGGTGGTCCTGCCCTTCATGCTCGCGGCCTCCGACCGGCGCCTGCGTACGCTCGTCGCCGCGACGCTCACCGGCCTGGCGCTGATCGCCCTATGGCTTGCCGTGTTCGGCCTCGACGCGCCTCGCGGCTTCGGGGGGGCGATCGGCCAGCAGCAGCAGCTCTTCTCCCAGCGCAGCATCCCGCAGCAGCTCGGCGCCCTGCTCGGGCTCGGTCACCGCCCGCAGGAGATCCGCCTCCCGCTCAACCTGCTCGCGCTGGGGGCCATCGCCTGGCTCCTGTGGCGCACGTGGCGCGGCGCGAACTGGATCGCCGCGGCGGGCTGGGCGACGTTCGCGTTGCTGGCGAGCACGGCGTGGCTGCTGCCCTGGTACGTGGTGTGGCTGCTTCCGCTGGCGGCGCTGGGCGATGACCGGCGCCTGCGGGTCGCGGCGCTCGCGGCCACCGCATACGTGATCTGGGCGCGCACCCCGTTGATCCTCGGGTGAGCCTTGGCTCGCCATTTCGCGGGATTTGCGCGGTCGCCTGTAAAGAAGCTGTAAACCCCGGTGGGCCTGCCGACGACGCGTCGCTCTCGGCGTCTACACTCGACCCTGCGATGAGCCCAATGACTGCACCGGCGCGCGAAGGCGCCGGCGACGGGTCGCCAAGCGCACGCCAGGGGACCACGGCCATCCGTCTCGCGGTGATCGACGCGGACAGCGGCTTCCTCCAGGTTCTGACCAAGCGCCTCGACGGCGCGGGTTGGCAGTTCCGCGTGCTGGCCAGTGCCGTCCCGTTGGACTCGGTCGTCGCCATGCGGCTCAACGCGATCGTCGTCGACCTTGCCGTGCTGGGCCCGCAGGCCTGGACGTACCTCGAGCGCTTGTGCTCGATGCTCCCGGGCCTGGGAGTGGTCGTGTGCACGGGCCAATCGACGGTGGCCCAGCGCGTGCGGGGCCTGCGGCTGGGCGCCGATGACTGGCTGACCAAGCCCTGCCACCCCGAGGAGCTGATCGCCCGCGTAGAGGCCGTCGTGCGCCGCCGGCGCCGGGCCGAGGCGCGGGTGGACGC
>JBBSIW010000014.1:0-15656 GCA_038231895.1 Solirubrobacterales bacterium
CCCTCGACCGGGTTCGCCGCGAGGTTGCGTGCGATCCGCGCGCAGGCGCCCGCGTCGAAGTCGAAGGCGACCACCGGCGCGCCGGAGAGGCGACTGAACACGAGCGCGTAGTACCCGTTCAGGCTGCCGATGTCGAAGGAGCGCGTTCCCGGCCGGCAGAGTCGTCTCACGCTCGGCGCGAGCTCGATCTCGTAGAGGCCGAGCGGGAAGGTGGCCGTCGTCGTCTCGTCACGCTCAAGGCGCACGCCGCGAGCGATGCCCCACGGCACGCGCATCGACGGGCCGCAGGCCCGGACGACCTGCCGGGCCCCCCAGCGCGCCGCGGCGCGCGACGTCCGCTCGACGGCCGGCAGGGGAAACGCCCTAGCCCGCACGCTCAATTGTCTCGATTCTGTAGCCGTCCGGGTGCCGGTGCTCATTCGAGGCTATGTCGGTGCGTTCACGCGGAGGCCGTCGATCCGCTCGAAGTCACGGCGGTTGCGCGTGGCCACACCGAAGCCGTGCGCGAGCGCGGTGGCGGCGATCCAGAGGTCGTGCGCTCCCATGGCCTGTCCGCGGCGCTCGACGCCGGCCCATATCTCCGCGTGGACGCGGGCGATCGTCTCCGTGATGGGAAGTGGCTCCAAGCCTGCCAGCACGTGCTCGACGAACGCCCTGCGCCGTGACCGCCGCGCGCCGGTGGCGCGGTGCACGCCGTGCAGCAGCTCGCTGACGGTGATGACGCTGACCGCTCGCTGCTCGTCCGCGACGAGCGCTTCGAGCTTTCCTGAGCCGGACTCCCGCTCCCAGTCGATCAGGAGGGCGGTGTCGATCAGGACGGCCAGGGAGCCTCCGGCGCGCCGACCGAGTCCCGGATCGCCCGCGCGTCGGCGGCAAAGTCGTCGTCGACGGGCGGGGCCGAGGCCAGCAGCTCTCGAAACCTCTCGGCCGAGAGAAGCCGGACCCGCGGCGGCGAGATGACCGCCACCGGCGCCCCTGCGCGAGTCACCTCGATCTCCTCGCCCGCCGCAACCCGGTTCAGGACGTCCGAGAAGCGCCGGGCCACGTCGGTCGCGCTCAACCGGGTCATGCCACGATCATATCTGAGAAATCAGGCGAGCTAGTCGGCGCGTCGCTCAATCATCTCGATTCTGTAGCCCGTCGGAATCGCACCAAGCAGATCCGCGAGCCGCCCTCCGAGGCCAGATAGGCGGTTCGCACTAGCACCCTGAGCGCGCACGCGTGAGTCGACGATGGCGCACCGCTGCCAAAGCGCAGCGTGACCGTGCGCGTCCGCTACGGGCGCGGCTGAGGGGGATCAGCCGTCCGCAGGAGCGTCGGTCGGCACCTGCTCTACCGTCGCGCAGGGACGACGAACGGCGAGGCGTGGAACGTGTTCATGTACTCCGCGAGATCGAACGTCTCGAGGAAGTCGTGAGCCGCCTCCCGTCCACGGCCGAGCAGTGCGTCTTGCCGGTCCTTGGAGAGGTTGAACTCCGTGGTCCCGACGTCACCGGCCTGCACGGTCACGGTGCGAACACGCGTGGAGTGCGATACGAAACGGGCGTCCCATGCGCTTTGCGCGGTACGGAAGATCTCCGCGCCGAAGCGCAACGGCCACGGCATCAGGCGCCGCACGCCGCCCAGCCCCCCGCCAAAGCTGCGACCGCCCACGAGGGTGAAGCCGAAGGTGGGCCGTACGGGAGGTCGTCCCGTGGTCGCCGGATCCACATCGAAGAGCCAGACGGGGAAGTTCGACAGCGTGCCCCCGTCGATGATCACCGCTGGGCGACCGTCCTTCTCCAGCATCACGGGCTCGAAGAAGTAGGGGATGGACATGCTCATGCGGGCCGCTCGCGCGATGCTGAACGCGTCCGGATCGATCTTTGCCGGGCTTCCGGGAAGGCTGTAGTCCGCGAGATCGTTGGGCAGGACGAGCAGCGCGTGATTGGTGACGTCCACGGCGATGAGCTTCAGCCGCCAGTCCGGCTTTCCGGACGAAGGGTTCTGCTGGCGGACCTGGCTGAACGTCGCGTGGTTCAGCACCTCGTCAAACCACGCCTCGAACTTCACCCCGCGCGCCAAGCCGTGGCGAGCGATGAAATTGAAAGGAGCGCCGAGCTTGCCGCCCGGCGTGTCCTGGAAGCTCGCGAAGGGCGTCTTCTCAAGGAGCGACACCATCTCCGGCGCCGTATGACCGAGCGCGAGATAGCAAGCGATGATGGCGCCCGCGCTGGCTCCCGCCACGTTGACCCACTCGGTCACGGGCTTTGTCGGGTGCTCGGCGAAGCCGGAGAGCGCGCCCGCTAAACCGATCCCCTTCACCCCGCCGCCGCGGAAGACGCCGTCAGCCTCCGTGAGCCACTCCATCGCCACTCCTCTTATCGACTCCGCGAGGTTCTCAGCGGGACGGCGCCACGTCAAAGCCGCGTGAGTCCCCACTCTCTGGGTCGGACGCACGCACAACGTTTTCAGGCAGAACCGCTACTCGCGTCGAGCGGCGGAGCCGAGGCGGTCACCGATCTCGGCCCGCCGGGAGACGCCGAGCTTACGGAACGTGTGGGTGAGGTGGAGCTCGACGGTGCGAATGGTGACCACGAGCCGGTCGGCGATCTCCTGGTTGGTCAGCCCCTCCGCCGCGAGCATCGCCACCCGGCGCTCGGCTGCGGTCAGCGCCGCGGGCCCTGAGCGGGCGGCTCTGCGCGGTCGTGCGCCCACGCGCGCCAGGCCGCGGCGGACGCGAATCTCGAGCGGAGCGGCTCCGCACTCGTGCGCGAGTTCGAGTGCCGCCGAGAGCGTCTCGCGCGCCTCGGCGCCCGGTCCGAGCTCCAGGCCGAGGGCCGCGAGCGCGGCGGCCCGGACGAGGCGCGCGGGGGATGGCTCGAGCACGATGACGGCCTCGCGCAGCACGGCAAGGTGAGGTGAGCCGGTGGAGGCGGCAGCCAGAGCGAGCAGCGCCGCGCCGAGCGGCCCGGCGGCGCCGCAGCTGCGGGCGCGTACCACGTCCTCGGCGGCGAGCGCGTGCGCCTCGGATGTCCGTCCCAGCGCGAGCATGGCGTGCGTGGCGTCGGAGCGCCACGGCACGAGCGCCGTCGTGGGCTCTCCGCAGGCCACGAGCTGACGCCCGGTGGCCTCGAGGTCGGCAAGCGCTCCCGCCGCGTCTCCGCGGGCGAGGCGCCAGCGGCCGCGGGCGTGACGCGCCATCTCCACCGGGTATTCGGCCGCGGCCCGAGGATCGGGCTCTTCGATGTCGGCCGCCGCAAGCACGTCCGGGACATCGTCGAGCCGGCCCAGCGCGGTCAGCGTCCAGACGAGGATGGCGACCAAGGGAGCCACGGCGCTGGCCCACCCCTCGCCCCGCGCCGCGTCGAGCGCGGTCCGGGCCAGGCGCTCGGCCTCCGCGAGAGCACCGGCCCGGTAGCGCGCCTCGGCGAGGGTTCCCGCGAGCAGCGTCACGCCGAAACCCGAGCCCGTCCGTTGCTCGCGGACCAGGCCCGCGCGCAGCGCAGCTTCGGCGGCGGGCAGGGCATCGGCGGCGACGAGCGAGCGGGCCGCGTACGCGCAGGCGCGGACGTCGAGCTCCGGCTCCTGACTCAGCTGCGCGATCGCCCGCTCGGCGATCTCCGCGGTCCGCGCGGCCGAGTCGCCGGCCATGGCCTCACCAGCGGCCACGGCGGCGAGCTGGCCCGCGGTCGCGACACCGCCGTCGAGGATCCGGTCGCGCAGCCGCCGCGAGCGGGGCGCGAGGGCGGCGTTCGCGGCGGCGTCCTGCACCCCCACGTTGAGCAGGAGCGCCTCGGCGTGCTCGGCGATCTCCAGGCACGCGCCACCCGCGCGCTCGACCTCGGCGTCGAGCACGATCACGGCCTCGCGGGTGCGGCCCTCGGCGGCCAGCAGCTCGCACAACGTTATCCCCGCGCGTAACCGCAGCTCGGGCCCTGATGCCATAGCGAGCGCGGACCGCAGGTGCCTCTCGGCTGCCTCCAAGCGCGAGGCCAGCATCTCGGCGCCGCCGAGCTCGAGCAGCAGCGCCCCGCGCTGAGACATCACCGGCGGCTCCTCCAGCGCTCTGACCAGCAGCGGGATCGCGGCCTCCGGCGAGCCCTCGCGCAGAACCGCGGTCGCGGCGGTCCGCAGCCGCGTCACGATCTCCGGGCGGCCGCACGGCTCGCTGGCGAGCAGGTGGGCCGCGACCTGGCCGACCTCGGCCCCGGCCTCGTGGAGAAGGTCGGCGCTTCGCGCATGCCAGCACGCGCGCCGGGCGGGGCTTTGCCCCGCCGCGACCGCCTCCTCGACGATGGGGTGGACGAACGCTGGGATCCTGACGGGCGCCAGGATGCCGGTCACGACGAGCTCGTCCCAGGCCGCGAGCGCGACTCTCGACTCCAGTCCCGCGAGTAACGCGCAGCGGTGCGCGCTCGTCGCAGCACCGAGGACCGCCGTCGCCTCCGCGAACGCGCGGGCCGAGGCCGACAGCGGCGCCAGCCGCCGCGCGACCGCCGCATCGACCGTTGCCGGGATGGCGCCGTCGCCGAGCCGGTGGCCGCCGGCGAGCGCCGTCGCCAGCTCGCGGAGGAACAGCGGGTTGCCGCGCGTCGCGGCGTGGCACGCGTCGCAGTCCGCCTCGGACGCCTGCGCGGCCACCGAGCGCACGAGCGTCCGTGCCGCGGCGGCGCTCAGGGGACGAGGGCGCAGCACCGTCACCTCGGGGTCCAGCGCCAGGCCCGCCGCGTCGGCCGATCCGGCAGACTCCTCCCGCGGCCGGGTCGCCACCACGACAAGTACCTCGAGGGAGGCCAGCCGGGGCACCACGTAGCGCAGCCAGCGCACCGACGGCGGGTCCGCCCACTGCAGGTCGTCGACGGTCAGCAGCACGGGCCGGGCCCGCGCCAGCCGCTCGAGGGCCGCGAAGAGATCGCTCAGCGGCCCGAACCCAGCCCTCCCGGTGCCGGACGCCGCCGAGACCGGGCCCAGGAGCTGGTGCGTGACCCCGAAACCCAGCTTGCGCTCGAGCGTCGTCGCGCGCGCCGACCGTACGTCGAGACGGCTCTCACGAGCCGAGTGCGCAGCGGCGCGCAGGAGGCTCGTCTTGCCGACCCCCGCCCGCCCCTCGACGACCACCAGCCCACCCGAGCCGGCCAAGGCCTGAGCCGCGAGCCGGTCGATCGTCTCGAGCTCACCGGCTCGCTCGAGGAGTAGGGGCCGCGCCGGCCGGCCTGGCATCGAGTGGCGCAAGAAAGACTGTGGTTGTGGCGCGCTGATTCTACGGTGGCGCGCCGCCCCGCGCTGTGAGAGGTTCGCCCGATGAACAATTCCTCGCCGCGACCCCGGCCTCGGCACAGCGTCAGCGGGGCGTCGCTTCGTGCTGAGCAGCACGGTTTCTGGGGAGGTCCTGATGTCCGTTGCGAACGGCCCGCGGTTTGGGCGCAGTCACGGGATGCCTGAACCAAGCGCATGGCTGTTCAGAGCGCGACTGCGGGTCGCGGTCATGCGCCCCGAGGACAACCTCATCCTTCAGGTCACCGCAGACCAGCTCGTGGGCGCCGTCGACGAGCACGGCGTGCCGCGTTTCGTTCCCGCTGAGGGCGCCAAGCATCCGCGGCTGATCGTGGGCTTCCCGCCTCAGCACGTCGCCGAGCAGGTCTTCCAGGAGAAGCAGGGTCCGGTTGAGCTGTTCGGCATCGTGGTGAACCCGGGCGAGGTTGGAAAGCCCGAGGTGCCGGCGCTTCCGGCAGGCGCCCGCTTCGCGCTTCCTTCGCGCCTCGTGTTCGACCTCGCCGCAACCGATCATGTCGAGCTGACGGTCGCTGGGGTCCTCGAGGCAATGTCGCGTCTGCGGCTCGCGGTCGTTCCGCTGGCGGCGCCGAGGCAGGTGTGGCGCTTCGTGAGCGCGGGATCGAAGTTCGAGCGGGGCTTCATGCCCGAGTTCGCGCCGGCCGGCCAGCCGGTCGCGGAAACCGCCGTGGGCGGCGCCACAATCGCTATCGAGCGGCTACGCGCGACGCGGCTGCTCAGTTCGTCCGGGCTCGGCCCGGCCGGCCGTCCGCTGCTCCCCGATGAGCGCGTCGCGGTCCTTCAGCTGGCGTCCGAGGAGCGCATCGCCGCGGTTTCGGTGATCGCGGGCTCGCGTGTCGATCGGGACTTCATCGGACAGCTGCTGCGCAACCCGGACCCGAGGCCGCCGAACTGGAACGAGACCGCGATCGAGGTCCCGAGCAGGCTCCAGCTCTCGCCGAGCATCGACGGCGCCTGGGCCCACGCAACCAAGCTCGATAAGCAACCCGGGGAGGCCGTCGAGCTGTGGCACACGCGGCTCGGGGTGCGCACCACAGACCCCGACGCAACGGCGCGCGTCGACGAGGACGACCCGACCCAACGCATCGTGCGCGCGGTCTGGACGCGCGACGTGGAGGCGTGGGGCACCAAGCCGTCGGCGAGTCTCGGGTACCACCCGTTCCGGCAGTCGACCGACCCGGAGGATCGCTACGACATAGTGGCCCAGTCCACGGGCGCCGGTCAGGCCCGGACGCGGTTCAGCGAGGCGCCGCCGGTCGATGTCCAGAAGCTCTACCTCTCGTCGCTCGGCGCGTTCCTCGATGTTCGCGGGGCATGGCCTGAGGCGTCGGTGGAGGAGTGGCAGCACCGGACCACGCTCGGTCGCGACCAGTACGTCAAGGTCGTGCACCGGGGCTACCTGTTCCCGTTCGGGCACCGCGCGTCGCACGTCGTCGAGACGCGCCGCAAGGTCGATCCCAACCTGCCCGAGAGCGGGGACACCGCGATCCTCTGGCAGCGGCACTTCATCATCGTGCGCCGGCCGACGCTCGAGTACGGCGGGCGCGGGATGCCGTTCACGTCGATCACGGTCCGCCCGAACACGACGCCCGACCTCGACGATCCAGGCGTCAGCCCGCGGTTCTTCTGGCCACGCATCGACGGCGCAGCCTTCCCGTTCACGATCATGGGGGTCGACCATGACGGCGAGACGCACTCGTTCGCGACACCGCTCCTGTGGGTCGCCGCCACCGCTGCGACGGAGCCCACCGTGCTCACGGCGTGGGCGAAGGACGTTCTCACGGCGTACCAGCTCGAGGAGGATGCCGGGGGCTTCAAGGACGTCCCGGTCAAAGCAGATCGATCGCTCGTGGAGATGGACCTCGCGAGCCGACGCATTCACATCGCGCCCAAGGGAGCGTCGGGCGAGGCCGCCTACGAGACGCGCGAATTGCGCTTTGCGGCCGACCCGCAGCCGGAGACGTCGAGCCCGCAGCTCCTCTTCGGCAGCCTCGTGATTCCGGCCGTCGCCGCGGCCACCGGCGACAAGACACCGCTCCAGTTCACGTACGCCGACGAGTACATCAAGTCCGGCTTCGGCCCCGAAAACGCCGGCGAGGTCGTTCTGAAGACTGCTCGTGATGCTCCGCCAGGCGAGCTGTCATTCGCCACGTCGGACCGCTCCGGCGGCTTTCTGAGCCCCGGGCAGCACGTCAAGGGCGTCTCGCGCCGACTCGGGCCGATCGAGGACGTCGCCAAGACGGCGACGGGCACCGCCGTGGATCCGAGATCGCTGTTCAGCGGGCTGGGCAAGCTCTTCGGGTTGTTCGAGCTGGGCGACGTGCTCGGAGAGCTCGGGCTCGACCATGCGCCGGCCTACGCCTCGCAGCTGCTCGACATCGCGGGAGCGCTCGACGGCGGTCTCGGCCGCGTGCTCCAGATGCTGCCCGACGAACCGGCGCAGGTCAAGCAGGCCAAGGACGCCTTCGACGCCGCGCAGAAGACGTACGGGGCGCTGATGCAGCAGTCGCCGCCGCCCATCGCCGCCGATTTCCAGTCGTTCATCAACGGCGAGCTTCAGCACGCGCTCGACAAGGCGACGGCCGAGGTCCTGATCCCTCTCGGACGCGCCGAGGCGGCGATCGTCGGTCGCGTGGTCGACACGCTGCGCACGCTCATCCATCCGCCCGTGCCGCTGCCCGCCGACCCGGCCGACATGCTCGCCCGCATCGCCGCCGGCGAGCCGGTCGCCGCGATGCTCAACCACGTGCATCTGCGGTGGTCGCCGCCCCTGGTGAAGGGTCCCCCGGACCTGCCGGTCTTCGAGCCGAAGCTGGGCGGCGCCGACGGTGCGCTGCTGCTCGCCGTTGACGTCCGCGGTGGAGACCTCGCGCCACCGTCGACCGAGATTCTTGCGCAATTGACCAACTTCAGCCTGGAGCTGGTCCCCGGGATGCCGTTGTTGAGCATTGGCTTCGAGCGGCTCATGTTCAAGTCGAGCAGCGGCTCCAAGAGCGAAGTCGACGTCGTCTTGCACGGCCTCGAGTGGCAGGGAATCCTCGCGTTCGTCGAGCGGCTCAAGGAGCTGATCCCGCTCGACGGCTTCAGCGATCCGCCGAGCGTGGACGTCGACTCCAGTGGGATCGCCGCCGGCTTCAGCGTCGGCCTGCCCAATCTTGCGATCGGGGTGTTCAACCTCTCAAACCTGTCGCTGTCCGCGGACGTCAAGGTTCCGTTCATCGGCGACCCTCCGGCCGTCGGCTTTGCCTTCTGCAGCCGTGAGCGTCCGTTCACGCTGGCCGTGATGTTCCTCGGCGGGGGCGGCTTCTTCGGGCTGCGGCTGAGTCCGAACGGCCTGGCCCTGCTCGAGGCCTCGATCGAGTTCGGGGCCACGCTGGCACTCGACTTCGGGGTCGCGTCCGGGTCGGTGTCGTGCATGGCGGGGGTCTACATGCGGCTCGAGGCCCATGACGGCTCGCTCACCGGGTACCTGCGCATTCGCGGTGAGGTCGACGTCCTTGGCCTGATCTCGGCCTGCATCGAGATGTACATGGGCCTGACCTACGAGTTCGGTTCGGGCAAGGTGATCGGCCGGGCGACGATCACCGTGGAGGTCGAGGTCTTCCTGTTCTCGGGCTCGGTGCAGGTGTCGTGCGAGCGGCGCTTCGCCGGCTCCAACGGGGACCCGACGTTCGAGCAGGCACTCGGCCCCTACACCGACGACGGGCCATGGGTCGAGTACTGTCGGGCCTTCGCGGAGATCGCGCCATGACGCAGGCGGCTGTGTTCACGCTGCTGCCGCAGGACGCTGACGCTGACGGTGGCTTCCGCGCTTCGGTGTTCGTCTCGCCACGGCTCACGCCGGACGGCGGCGAGAACACGGCGGCGGACTTCCCCGCGTTCGCCGACTGGCCCGCCGTCGTGTCGGGGGCGACAATCGTCGTGGAGAAGAGGGGCGCGGGAAGCGTTGAGCTGCGCGCGCACGCGGACGTACTGAGATCCGATCTGTGGCGTGCCTACGTGTCCGTGCTGACGGTCAACGGCTGGCAGGCCCCCGATCTGTCGGGGACGGAGATCCGCTCGTTTCCCGCGCAGTCGATCCTCGCTCTCGTCGAGGGGCTGTATCGCTCGGTCGCCGCCGCCAGCAGGGGCGACCACCCCAATCCGCTGGCGGGCGGGCTGCGCGACCTCGGCGCCGCGCACGCACGCCTCGTGGGATCCCCGCTCGAGAGCCCGCTGTCGCGCGCTGAGATCGACCGTCGCGTCGACGGCCGGCTCGCCAGCCGCGCGAACCAGCGCCGCGAGGAGGAGTCGGGCAGGACGGTCCCGTTCGAAGCAGGCGGCCTCGCTCCGAGCGTGGCGCCGGTCAGCGCGGCGGCGGCGCTGGCCGATGTGACGAACGCGATCCTCGATCTCGCCGAGGCGCGGCGGTTCTACGATCGCCCGGAGGGCCGCGACCCGAACATCGACCCCGAGTACCGCCGCCGGCCGGACCCCGACTTCGTCCCCGACGAGATCGAGAACGACGACCACGACTTTCACGCCGCCCTGGCGGCGCTCGGCGACCACCCCGAGCTACTGCGGGCACTCGGGATCGTGATCCCGCTGACGCTGCCCGCCGATTTCGTGCAGACCGGCGGCGACTTCAGCGTGCGCCTCGAGCACGAGAGCGTCGATCCCAACCCGATCGTCGTCCAGCCCTGGACGCGCGCCGCCGTCGACGGGCGCTTCTTCCAGCCGGTGAGCGAGACCGGCGACCTCGAACAAGGCATGCTGCTGCTCGACGATTCCGATCGCTTCGACATCGCGCAGGTCGACGTCGACTCTGCCGCGATGCTGGTCGAGCAGCGGATAGCCAACGTCTACCCGATCGCGCAGGCCGCCAACGACGGCGATCCGGTCACGGGTGATCTGCCCGCGCTGCGCTCCACCGGCCTCACCGTGACGCGGCTGCGGCGCTCGCTGATCCTCGACCAGCGCATCGCGCGCTCGACGCACAACGCCGAGCTGATCGCCACCGGCAACGAACTCGTGCTCTTCGCGGAAGACCTGGTGCGGGGCTTCCGGGCGGACGTGCACGACGGCGCCGAATGGCGCTCGCTGATGCACCGTGCGGTGAGCTACATCGACAAGGCCTCGGGAGCCGAGCGGCTTGCGGTGACCGACGAGGCGTACCTGAAGGCTTCGGTACTGACGTCCGTGCCGAAGGCCGCCGTCGACCGTGCCTACCTCCATGAGGCGCTGTTTGGGTGGGACGGCTGGTCGCTGGCGCTCCCACGCCCCGGTCGTCACATCCGCGGCACCGACGATGACCCTGGTTCGCTCGCCGACGAGGGCGAGGATTTCGACGGGCAGCTGGCGCTGCGCTTCAGGAAGACGCTCGTTGACGGGACGCTGCCACGGTTGCGCTATGGAGTGAGCTACCGGCTGCGCGTCCGGACGGTCGACCTGACCGGTACGTCGACTGGCTACGCGTCCGACGACCATGCGACGGCCGCCCACAGCTTCCGGCGCTTCGAGCCGGTCTCGCACCCTGTCGTCGTGCCGCGGCACGCGTTCACCGAGGCGGAGTCGACGCTGCGCCTGGCGATCCGCTCGGGCGTGGATGCCGACAACTCAGACGCGTCGTCACCCCTCACGGTGGTCGACCCGACGAACTACGCCGCGGCGCTGAACGCAGCGACGCCGCGCAGGTTCGCGCGCTTTCGTGCGCAGGCCGAGCGCCACCTCGCACCGCCGAAGACAAGCCAGCGCGAGGCGGAGCTGCTCAGCAGGTTTGACGACGCCATCGGTGCCAAGGACGGGCCGGGGAGGGCGGCGATCTACCGCGAGGCCTTCGCGCGTGCGCGCCGCGAGCAGGGAACCTTCGCCGACATGGAGATCCTGTCGGCGACCGATCCGAACTCGAGCACGCCGGTGGCCGGCATCCAGCTGGCGCCGCCGCTCGCCCAGGATGACGACTGGACTGAAGTACAGCTCGACGCCAAGCTGGCGGCGCTCGGCCGAGGGGAGGCCCCAGGCGCGGGCTTCGTGATCGTGCACGCCGGCCAGACGTTGCGGGTGCCCTACCTCCCGGACCCGCTCGTCGCCGGTATCGCGCTTCGCTTCAGCGGTCACGGGACGGTGTCGGGGTGGACGCACGCCGAGCTGCTTACCTACAGTGACACCTGGCCCGATCTTGACACCTACCGCGTGGTGCTCGCGAGCGGGCCGGCCCCGGAGGTGAGCGTCAGCGGCCACGAGGTCACCGTCGAGCTGCCCCCGGGCGCGACCGCAAGCGTACGCGCGTCGAGCACTATCGACGCGGCGACGCTCGACAAGCTCGGCATGTGGAGTTGGATCGGTAGCACCGTCGCGGCGGCGGAGCTGCCCGAAGTTCTCGCCGGCGCCCACCAGATGCTCACGCCAGGCGAGGAGTTGACGCTCGTGCACGCGACGCAGCGGCCACTCGTGCGGCCCGTGTTCGCAGAGGATCTCGCTGCCTTCCGCACGTACGGGCAGACCCTCTGCCGCTTCAGCGGAACCCTCGCGCTGCAGTCCGCGACGACCGGCCGCCTCGACATCGATGGCTCGTGGAGCGAGTGGTTCGACGAGCCTGCGTCGGGCCGCCCGCCCGAGCTCGTGGCGGGTCGGACGGGCCACGCGTTCAACCTGGCGGTCGTTGAGGACGAAGACGAGGTCCAGCTGCAGTCCCCAACCGACGCCACACACGAGTTCGGCGACACCAAGCACCGCAAGGTCTCCTATACCGCGACTGCGACGACCCGCTTTCGCGAGTATCTGCCCCCGGACGTCGCGACCGTGCCCGAGCAGCTGCAGGTGATTGGACCGCAGCGCACGATCCACGTGCCGAACTCGGCGCGGCCTGCGGCGCCGGTCGTGCACGCCGTCATCCCCACGTTCCGCTGGGAGGAGCTGCCCGAGGATCCCATGGACCCCCGAGCCCGGCTGCGATCGCGCTCCGGTGGCCTGCGCGTGTGGCTGGACCGGCCGTGGTACGCGTCGGGCGAGGACGAGATGCTCGGGGTCGTACTGTCGGGGGCCGACGGCCTGCTGCGCGGAACCGACGTCCGGCGCCAACACGTCAGCCTCTGGGGTAAGGACCCGATCCGCAGCTCGGGTGATCTCGCGGCGCCGGTGCCGCGGCCGCGCGACTTCGCCGGCGAAGGCCTGCTGCGCCGCGATCGCCTGACGCTTGCCGAGACCGATGCCACCCACCCGGGCGTGAGCGTCGTCGGGCACCCGGTCACCTACTCCTCCCAGCGCGACTTGTGGTTCGCCGACCTCGAGATCGAGCCCGGGGAGGCCTTCTGGCCCTTCATGCGTCTCGCGCTCTCGCGCTTCCAGCCCTGGTCTGTCTCCACCGCGGAGCTGTCCCAGGTCGTCGTCGCGGACTTCGTCCAGTTGACGAACCAGCGCACCGCGACGGTCACGCGCCCCGACGCGGGCACGGTGCGGGTCACAGTGACCGGCATCACGGAGCGCCGCTGGGCGCCCCCCGGCCGCCCCGGCGCCCCAGAGTCGGGGCCGGTCTTCCATCCCATTGACACGCCCACTCGCGGGGTTCGGGCCTGGGTCGAGCGCCGGGGCACGCTCGCATCAGACCTCGACTGGCAGCGAGTCGGCGACATGGTCGCGCTGGGTCGCGTCGACGAGGACGAGGTGATGCGCGCTTGGTCGGGGGACATCGAGCTCGACATCCCCATTGCGGCCCACAGGCCAGGCGTCGACCCTTCCGGCGAGGGATCGGACTGGCGGCTCGTGCTGACCGAGTGGGAGGCACTCCTCAACGACGAGCCCCGCGGCGACGGATCAGCGATCGAGCGCGTCGTCTACCTCGACCGCTTCCCGCTCTGATAAGTGAACGCCATCTCAGTGGCGTCGCCGGCCTGCGCTGCGGCCGGTCCACGCCCGGCGTGCAGCATGTGGGGCCGAGGGCCACCGAGCGCACGAGCGTCCGTGCTGTGGCGGCGCTCAGGGGACGAGGGCGCAGCACCGTCACCTCGGGGTCCAGCGCCGGGCGCGCCGCCGCGACCGATCCGGCTGACTCCTCCCGTCTCACGAGCCGAGTGAGCGGCGCCGCGGGATCGAGTGGCGCACGAAAGACTGTGGTTGTTGCACGCCGATTCTACGGTGGCGCGCGGCCCGGCGCTGTGAGAGGTTCGCCCGATGAACAATTCCTCGCCGCGACCCCGGCCTTGGCACAGCGTCAGCGGGGCGTCGCTCCGCGCTGAGCAGCACGATGACGGTTCCGGGGAGGTCGCGGTGCGCGTACCCTCGCCGGTCCATCGGGCCGGCGAGACCTGCGCGGTGTCACCCAGCCCCGAGTTGCTCGATCGGCTGAAGAGAGAGGCACAGAGTGCTCCCGGTGGGTCGGAGGGGGTGGTGCCCGCCGAGACCCAAGGGCTGGCGCGTCATCCGCGTCCACTGGGTTTCGATGACGGTGTGATCATCCCCCCCGGGGCATTCCCGCTTGGGACTCCCGGAACGCTGATCCGCTGGGCGGCCGCGGAACGGGCACCCTTGCGCGGGACGGTCCGTGTCATCGTGGTGCTGGTCGACTTCTCCGACCAGCAGATGGCCGCGACCGCCCAGCACTTCAAGGATCTGTTCTTTTCGACCGGGGTGCTGCCGCACGGCAGCGTGAAGGAGTTCTACAAAGAGGCGAGCGACGACCTGGTCGACATCACCGGTGAGGTCGTCGGGACGTATCGGATGCCCAACACGCTCGGGTGGTACGCGAACGGCAACTTCGGCATCAACAAGCCGCCCACGGCGAGTGGTACGTCCCGCGCGCGTGACCTCGCCCACGACGCCGCGGTCGCCGCCGACCCCGAAGTCAACTTCCAGCCCTACGACAACGACGGCAATGGCTACGTCGACGCGTTCATCGTGGTGCACGCGGGGAGGGGTGGCGAGGAGACGAATAACCCGAACGACATCTGGTCGCACAAGTCGGTACTGCCGAGCGAGTACGCGACCGACGCGACGAAGATCTACGGCTACCTCACCGTTCCGGAGGACGCAAGAGTCGGCGTGTGCGCGCACGAGCTCGGCCATCTGCTGTTCGGATTTCCGGATCTATACGACGTCGACGACACATCCGCGGGCATCGGCAACTGGTGCCTGATGTCCGGTGGTACGTGGAACGGTGGCGGCGACGTGCCCGCACATCCCTCGGCTTGGTGCAAAGCCAACCAGGGGTGGGCGTCGGTGACCAACGTCACCGCAGGAGGGCCGCTCAACATCGCTGATGTCAAGACGAGCCACGACATCCTGCGGCTGTGGAACGACGGAACGGGCGGCCAAGAGTACTTTCTCGTCGAGAACCGTCAGCGCAGCGGCTTCGACGCCGACCTTCCCGGCGAGGGGCTGCTCATCTGGCATATCGACGAGGCTCAGGACGACAACACCAACGAGAACCACTACAAGGTCGGCCTCGTCCAGGCGGACGGCAAGCGGGATCTCGAGTTCAAGCACAACCGGGGTGATGACGGGGATCCCTATCCCGGATCCGCCGGGAACCACGGCTTCTCCGCGACCTCCACGCCGAGCTCGAAGAGCTACGCGGGTCAGAGCAGCTGCGTTTCGCTGACCAACCTCTCCGCGTCGGCCGCGACGATGAGCGCAGACGTGACCGTCCACTGCATAGACCTCGGGGCGGGACTGAAGCAGGTGTTTTCCGACGGTCAGGGCGTGATCTACGTCATCTTGGATAACGGCGACCTCATGTGGTACCGCCACGACGGTCGCGCCGACGGCAGCTTTGCATGGCATGGCCCCAGCAAGGTTGGCACGGGCTGGGACGTCAGGCAGGTCTTCTCCGGCGGCGACGGCGTGATCTACGCCGTGACGCACACCGGCGATCTGCTGTGGTACCGCCACGACGGCCGTAGCGACGGCAGCTTCCGGTGGGCGTCCGACACGGGCAAGAAGGTCGGCAACGGCTGGAGCCCGAAGCAGATCTTCTCCGGCGGCGACGGCGTCATCTACGCGGTCATGGACAACGGCGACCTGCTGTGGTACCGCCACGACGGCCGCGGCGACGGCAGCTTCACGTGGGCCTCCGGCAGCGGCAACAAGGTCGGCAACGGCTGGAGCCCGAAGCAGGTCTTCTCCGGTGGCGAGGGCGTGATCTACGCCGAGATGGACAACGGCGATCTGCTGTGGTACCGCCACGACGGCCGCGGTGACGGCAGCTTCAGGTGGGCCTCTGACACCGGCAAGAAGGTCGGAAACGGCTGGAGCTCGAAGCGCGTCTTCTCCGGTGGCGACGGCGTGATCTACGCGGTCATGGACAACGGCGATCTGCTGTGGTACCGCCACGACGGCCGTAGCGACGGCAGCTTCCGGTGGGCGTCGGACACCGGGAAGAAGGTCGGCAACGGCTGGAGCCCGAAGCA
>JBBSIW010000015.1:0-14870 GCA_038231895.1 Solirubrobacterales bacterium
ACGTGGACGAGCTTCGCCGCATCCTCCTCGAGGTGGACCCGGTGGATGCCCACCTCAGCCAGGCTTCCCCCGCGGCACAGCGGCTGGTCGTACTGGCTGATCTGGTAGGCCTTCGGGCTGTCCGGATAGAAGTAGCTCTTGCGGTGGAAGATCGAGCGCGGCGCCGGCTCGCATTTCAACGCCAGGCCGATCATCAGCCCGAAGTGGATCGCCCGGGCGTTGGCCACGGGCAGCGCGCCCGGCAGCGCGAGGCACACGGGGCAGGTGTGGGTGTTGGCCAGATCCCCGAACGACAGCTCGCAGCCGCAGAACATCTTGGTGTTCGTCGAGAGCTGGACGTGGATCTCCAGCCCGATCACCGGCTGCCAGCTCATGCGCGCGCTCCACTGCCGTCGAAGCCGATCGCCTGCTCGAGTGCGTGCGCTGCGTCGAGCAGCCGGTTCTCGGAGAACGCCGGCCCCGCGATCTGCAACCCGGTGGGCAGGCCGTCGCAGCGGCCGTTCGGAAGCGAGAGTGCCGGGATCCCGGCCAGCGACATCGGGACCGTGCAGTAGTCGCTGAGATACATGGAGAGCGGATCGTCGAGCTTGGCGCCGAGCTCGAAGGCCACGCTCGGGCTCGTCGGCGTGATCACGAAGTCAAAGCGCTCGAACGCCGACCGGAAGTCCTCGGCGACCTTCGTGCGTACCTGCTGGGCTCGCCCGTAGTGCGCGTCGTAGTACCCGGCGGAGAGCGCGTAGGTGCCCAGCATGATGCGGCGCTTGACCTCGGGCCCGAAGCCGGCGGCGCGCGTGCGCGTGTACATCTCCAGGAGCGAGGCGTCGCCGTCCACCCGCAGGCCGTAGCGCACGCCGTCATAGCGCGCCAGGTTGGAGGACGCCTCGGCCGGAGCGATCAGGTAGTAGGCCGCCAGCGCGTGCGGCGCATGGGGCAGCGTGCAGCGGTCGACGCTGGCGCCCAGCTCCTCGGCGAGCTCGATGCTGGCCTCGAAGGCCGCGCGCACGCCCGGCTCGATTCCACTCTCGGGCCCGGACAGCTCCTCGGGCACGCCGAGTCGGATGCCGTGAAGGTCAATGGCCTGCGGCATGCGAACCGGCTCGGGGAACGCCACCGACGTGGAGTCCCGGGGGTCGCGGCCGACCATGTGCGAGAACAGCAGCGCCGCGTCGCGGACGTCGCGGGTCAGCGGGCCGGCCTGGTCGAGCGAGGAGGCGAAGGCGATCATGCCGTAGCGCGAGCACGCCCCGTAGGTGGGCTTGAGCCCGACGAGGCCGCAGAGGGCGGCCGGCTGGCGGATCGAGCCTCCCGTGTCGCTGCCGATGGCCCACGGGGCGAGGCCGGCCGCCACGGCGGCGGCGCTGCCGCCCGAGGACCCGCCCGGGACGCGCGCGCGATCCCACGGGTTGAGGACGGGCCCGAAGGCCGAGTTCTCGTTGGAGGAGCCCATCGCGAACTCGTCCTGGTTCGTCTTGCCCAGCAGGGGTGCGCCGGCATGCGCGAGGTTGCTCACCACGGTCGCGGTGTAGGGAGGCCGGTAGTCCTCGAGGATCCGCGACCCCGACTGGGAGGGGATCGCCCGCGTGCAGAACAGGTCCTTGACCGCCACGGGGACACCGGCCAGTGGCGCGTCCGGCCCGGCAGCCGACGGGCGCTCGGGCGCCACCCACGTGAACGCGTTGAGCTCGTCGGCCTGCGCCCGCGCCAGGTAGGCGTCGAAGAGCTCGCCGGCGTCGAGCTCCCCGGCTGCAACCGCGTCGGCCGCCGCGGCGGCGGTGAGCTGCAGTGCGGCGCTCATGCGCCCGCGCTGGGCACGAGAAAGCCGTCGTCCTGGACCGCCGGCGCCGACGCCAGGGCCTCCTCGCGTGAGAACGAAGCGACGGGCTCGTCCCGCCGAAGCGGTTCGGGCACGTCCACCACGTGCGAGGTCGGCGGCACCCCGGCGAGGTCGAGCTCGGAGATCTTCTCGACGTGATCGAGGACCGCGGAGAGCTCTCGTGTCATCTGCTCGACCTCCCCCTCGGACAGGGCGAGCCTGGCCAACCGGGCGACGTGGAGGACTTCGGAGCGATCGATCATGGCCAGGAATCTTAGGCCCGAACTCTGCCCGGCCCCGAGTGCTCAGCGCGGCGGGTGCGGGTCGCCGCCGGGCGGCGGAGGGGGCGCGCCCCCCGGCGGTGGCGGGGCGCCCCCAGGCGGTGGCGGGGCATCACCCGGAGGCGGGGTGCCGACGGGCGGAGTGCCGGTGGGAGGCGGAGGCGGCGGTGGTGGCGGTGGTGGCCCAGGCGCGCGGGATGGGCCCGCACCCCCGGCGCCCTGGAGGCGCTGGGCGGCATCGCCGAAGCTCGTCCCCTCGTCTCGCATCGCCCGCAGACCGCCGAACACGATGCCGGCCGCGCTGATGAGGCCGAGGAACACTCCGAACTTGAGGCTCCGGTCAAAGAGGTTCCCGGCGCAGAAGCCGGCGGCGCACACGTCGGGCTTGGAGAGGATGCGAAAGAGGATGAAGAGCACCGCGAGTCCGCCGAGAGCCGTGACGATCACGCTCCCCGCCACTGGCAGCGCAACCGAGCGCTGCGACATGACGAGGACGACGAGCACCAGCGCCGCGGCAACTGTGATCAGCAGGTAGAGGTCGATGAACGAGAATGCCTGCCACGCGTTCCGGTTGGCCGATCGAGCCACGCCGGCAGCCGAGCCACCCTTCAGGCTGTAGCCGTACCAGGGGAGGAACATGAAGAAGAAGAGCAGGACGGCAGATATCCCCATGATCTGCTCTCCCTGCCGTAGACGTCGTGCGTCGAATTCCATCGGGACCTCCGTCGGTGGCTAAGCGTATTCCTACCGCATGGCCCGGCCGTCGTGCCGGCTCTGGGCCGCCGCGAGCGTGTTGCGCAGCAGGAAAGCGGGCGTCATCGGCCCAACGCCCCCGGGGACGGGCGTGATCGCCCCGGCGCGCCGGGACACCGGCTCGAAGTCGACGTCGCCGACGAGTCCGTCCGACCCGCGGGTGATCCCGACGTCGATCACCGCTGCTCCCGGCTTGACGAAGTCCTCGGTGACCAGGCGGGGAGAGCCGACGGCCGCGACGAGAATGTCCGCGCGGGCGCACACGGCGGCCAGTCCCTGTGTATGCGAGTGGCACGTCGTCACGGTCGCGTTGCGCTCCACCAGCAGAGCGGCGAGCGGTCGCCCCACGAGCATCGAACGCCCGACCACGACCGCCTCGGCGCCGTCGATCGGGATGGCGTAGGCGTCGAGCAGCGCGATCACGCCCAAAGGAGTGCACGACCGCAGGCCGGACCGCCCCTGCGCGAGCAGCCCGGCGCTGTGGGGCGTGAGGCCGTCGACGTCCTTCGCCGGGTCGATCAAGGCCGTGAGGGCGTGGGCGTCGAGGTGCGGCGGAAGGGGCAGCTGGAGGAGGATGCCGCTGACGGCCGCGTCGTCGTTGAGTGCGTGCAGCAGCGCGGCCACCTCGTCGAACGAGATCTCGGCTTGCAGCCGGTGGTCGAACGCGGCCATGCCGACCTCCGCACAGGCCCGCTGCTTGCCCGCGACATAGACGGCGGATGCCGGGTCGTCGCCGACGATGACGGTGGCCAGCCCCGGAGGCGCGCCCGTGACCTCGCTGAAGGCCGCGACCTCCTGCGCGACCTCGTCACGTACCCGCTGGGCCACAGCCTTGCCGTCGATGATCCTCGCGGACATGGCGCTCATCGTCGCGTGATCGGGGCGTGCGCGGCCATGAGCTTGCGCTCGCTTCCGTCGCCGGCAAAGCGCACGAGGACAATGCCGCCCGGCTCGACGCCAGTCACCACGCCGTCGCCGAAGGCAGCGTGGATGATGTCGTCGCCGAGGCGAAAGCTCGGCGACGGCCCCGCCTCGGCCTGCGTCCCGGACCACGTGGTGACACGCTCGCGCCACGCGCCCCGGGACGCAGCCGGTGAGCTCTCCTCGTCGGTCAGCTCATCGGGAATCTCGTCGAGGAAGCGGCTGCGGAGCCCATAGGTCCGCGACCCGAACACGTTGCGCGTGCGGGCGTAGGTGATGTAGAGGTCGCGCTGGGCGCGGGTGATCCCGACGTAGCACAGGCGCCGCTCCTCCTCGAGGCCGCCCTCGTCGAGCGCCCGCGAGTGCGGGAACATGCCCTCCTCGCACCCGATCATGAACACGATCGGGAACTCGAGGCCCTTGGCGTTGTGAAGCGTCATCAGGGTGACGAGCCCTTCCTCGTCGACCAGGCCGTCCTGGTCTGAGAGGAGCGCGATCTGCTGCAGGAAGCCGTCCAGCGACGGCTCCTCGGCGCCACCCACGGTCGCGTCGTATTCGCGCGCCACCTCGACCAGCTCCTCGAGGTTCTCGACGCGTCCCTGGGCCTCGATCGTCCGCTCGGCCTCGAGCGCCTCGAGATAGCCGGTGTCGCGCAGGGTCTCCGCGAGCAGCTCGGCCACTCCCGCCCCGCTCTGCGCGCGCTCGCGCAGCACGCGCATGGTGGCCATGAAGCGCTGGAAGGCCTTGATCGCGGCCGCGCCGAGGCCAGGCACGCCCTCGGGGTCCGCCGCGGCGTCGAACACGCCGGTGCCGGTCGTGTTTGCGTGGGAAGCCACCCGCGAGAGCGAGGTCTGGCCGATCCCGCGGCGCGGAGAGTTGACGATGCGGGTGAAGGCGACCGCGTCGGCAGGGTTCGTGAGCACGGTCAGGTAGGCCACCGCGTCCTTGATCTCCGCACGCTCGTAGAACTTCGTGCCGCCGATGACCTGGTAAGCGATCTCGTCGCGGATCAGGCGGTCCTCGAGCACGCGCGACTGGGCGTTGGTCCGGTAGAAGATCGCGACCTCCTGACGCGAGAGGCCCTCGTCGACCATGCGCTGGATCTCACCCGTCACGAAGCGCGCCTCGGCGTGCTCGTCGTCGAGCTCGCGGACCTTGATGGGATCGCCCTCGCCCAGATCGGTCCACAGCGTCTTGCCCTTGCGCCCGCGATTGTTGGCGACCACGGCGCTGGCGGCCGAGAGGATGGTCTGGGTGGAGCGGTAGTTCTGCTCGAGGCGGATGACCTTGGCGTCTACGAAGTCATCCTCGAAGTTCAATATGTTCTTGATGTCAGCTCCGCGGAAGCCATAGATCGAGTTGTGGGTTACGAGCCCACCAGCGATGAAGTTGTGCGTCGCCTGAATGTTTAGATCGACTACGGCACAGTCGAGATCGACCTTCTCGACCTTCTCGACGATGTCATAGTCGCCATCCTCGGCAAACATTGCCATGCCAGGCCGTATCGAGGATGCGTGCATAAAGGTGAGCGCGTTCGTTTGACCAGCCGTTGGGCGACCCAGGCGGGCGACATACCGAACCGTTACGTCGAGGTGGGAGCGAATTCGCTTCACCTCATCCATCGCCGCGCCGAAGCTCTTGAAGTAGGACTCGCTGCGCCACCCAAGCGCACCTGGTCGTGCGGGCACAACGGTCAGGCCAAACGCCTCGAGCTTCTCTCGCGCGTCCGCATCGCGACCTCCGACGGAAACAGTGTGGAATACGTTCCCGCTATTCCGATCGGCGCACAGCGTCACGACTAGGTTGCGGCGGTCAGCATCGAACCCCTGCCAAAGGTGATGCGGATCCTCTGGCCAGAGCCCAGAATCGTGCAATAGGCGGACACCCCCCTCCTCAGAGTCGACGCTGTCGAAGATGTGATCGATTAGCGCCTGGTCGCTCATCAGTCCGGGCCTTGGCTGATGTCCGCGAGCTACAAAAGGCACAGTTGGAAGTCCGTACCGCATCGAGAGAATCGACTCAGCGGCCCGGGCTTCAGGCTCGCTGTCGTGTGTCGATACGACCCAGGCTGCATCTGCTTGCTCTGTCATTGCGCGCGCCTGTACACCCGCCACCGTCTTGCCTTGACGATTGATATGTGTCCGGGTCGTGCCAACTCGGCATCCAACGCCCCGCTTTCTCATCATGTAGGTCATATGGAGGGTGGGCGTCAAGCCATTTCGGAAGGCAGCGAAATGCGTATGTTCCGGGGTGCTGACGATCTCTCGACCGCCGCGCGTGGTAATCCTGATGCCGTCTGTACGCCGCGATCGAAAGACACCGATAACGCGTGCGGCGCGGAAGTCGCCGCTGCCGTAACAAGACAGAACCTGGTCGCCCAGCTCGACTTCCTCGATGGGCTTGGTGGAACAATCGCTCATCGTGATACGGGTCCCGGCGACGAGGCACTGGTCGTCATCGCCGACCACGGCGAGGTTGCGATGCCCCTGATCGGCGTCGTCGCCGGTGCCCTCCCCGGCCAGGAGCTGAAGCCAGCGGTACTGGACGTGGTTGGTGTCCTGGTACTCGTCGACCAGGATGTGGCGGAATGAGGCCTGGTAGCGCTCGCGCACCTCAGGGAAGAGCTCGAGCACGTTGACCGCTCGGACCAGCAGGTCATCGAAGTCCATCGCGTTGCAGCGGTGGATCGCCCGTTCGTAGTGCTCGTAGGCGTCGGCCACCGTCTGCTCGAAGTAGGAGCCCACGAGCGCCCGGTAGTCCTCGGCGGAGCGAAGCTTGTTCTTGGCGTCTGAGATCTGCGACTGCACGGCCGCCGGGGTGAAGCGCTTCGGATCGATGTCGCACTCGTCGAGGCAGCGCTTGACGAGCCGGCGGGAGTCTGCCTGGTCATAGATCGTGAACTGGCGCGTGTAGCCGAGCCGGTGCGCGTCGCTGCGCAGCATGCGGGCGCACGCCGAGTGGAAGGTCAGGACCCACATGGCCCGGATGCGGCCGCCGAGCAGGAGCTCGACGCGGCTGCGCATCTCCTGCGCGGCCCTGTTGGTGAAGGTGATGGACAAGATCTCCCCGGCCCGGGCGCGCTCGGTCCGGACCAGGTGGGCGATGCGGTGGGTGAGCACGCGGGTCTTCCCGCTGCCGGCTCCGGCTAGGATCAGCAGGGGCCCCTCGTCGTGGGTCACAGCTTCGCGTTGGGGGTCGTTGAGCCCCGCGAGCAGCGCATCGACGTCACGTGGAGCGGCGGTCTCGGCCATCGCCACCAACCGTAGCGAGCAGCGCGGCGGGCCCGCCTCCCGATCCCAGGCCCCGTAGCCTTCGGTCATGGGCCTCTGCGACGAGGTGCGCAGGAACTGCGCGGCCATCTCGCGACACGCCCGCTCGGTCCGCATCGACCTCGAGCGTCTCGGCCACGTCAAGCCGGGCCCTCCACCGGCGCTGGATCCCACGCGCCACTACCTCGAAGGCTCGCGTGAGGACGTCGCCCGCTACATCCTCGCCCTCGGTGCGGTCAACTTCGGATCCGGCTGGTTTCCCACCCTACGCAAGCGCCCGGGCTGCTCCGGCTACTTCACCGTTGCCTGGGGGCTCGCGGACCGCTGGCGCGGGTACGGCCCGTGGACCTCCGAGGAGCTCTGCGCCCTGGACGCCGCGACGATGGCCGACACGCTCGGGCAGGCCCGCGACCACGAGCTCATGCACCTCTACGCTCGGGCCCTGCGAGAGCTCGGGACATTTCTCGCCGAGCGTTGCGCCCTCGAAGTCGTCGGCGCGGCCGGCGGATCAGCTGAGCGCCTGGCCGAGCAGGCCGCAGACGGAATGCCCTCGTTCGTCGATCCGGGCTTCTACAAGCGGGCCCAGATCCTCGCCAGCGACCTCGCCCTGGCAGGCGTCGCCGACTTCCACGACCTCGATCGGCTGACGATCTTCGCCGACAACCTCGTGCCTCAGGTCCTGCGCGTCGACGGCGTGCTGCGCTACGAGCCTTCGCTCGCCGACCGCATCGACGGCGGGGAGCTGCTGGCGCCGGGCCGGGACGAGCGCGAGATCCGGGCGTGCGCGGTACACGCGTGCGAGGGGATCGCCACCAGGCTGAGTGTGGCGCCGCGCGTGCTCGACGGCTGGTTGTGGAACCACGGCCAGGAGGCCCGCTACAAGGCGGTCCCGCGCCATCGCACGCGAACCACCGCGTACTGAGCCACTCCAGTGGCCGGCGAGACTGCGTCCGCGAGCTCCGGTCGCTCAGCGCAGCCAGGAGACCGGCATCCGCGACGCGGTCGCGCCGCTGTCGCCGGCCAGGACCGAGCGAGCACTTGCGATGCCCCGGCGTCCGGAGAGGACACCAGCGCGCAGGGAGAAGCGCACGACGCCGGTCTGAGCGGGCAGGCCGCTCACACGCAAGCCACCGTGGGAGAGCGTGATGGTCACGCCGTTGGCGACGGTGCGGGGGCCCACGAGATCGTAGACGCGGGCGGGCAGTCGAGCGGTCCTGACCGAAACCTGACCCAGCTTCCGTCCCCGAGTGGTGTGGAGACGCAGGCCGTGCGGAAGCTGGATCGTCGTGGTGCCCAGACCGGTGCGAGCCGACACCGCGATCGTGGCCGGCTGGCGCGGGCCGCCGTCGACGCGCAGGGCGAGGCGGCAGCGCGAGAGGCCGAGCGTGCTTTGGGTCCGCCGGCCCCCGGCGACGAGCTCCAACGTGTGGCGCCCGTCGGCGAACCCGGCGAGCGCACGCGTGGAAACGGTCGCCACGCGGCCCGACGCGACCCTGCGCCCGTCGATCGAGAGGGTCAGCGAAGAGCGCGAATGGACCCTGAACGGCGCCCAGGGAGTGGCTGGGGAGCCATGATCGATGGTGACGGTGTCGCGGCCGAGGCGAACCGAGTGGGCGCCCGACACAGTCCGGCAGGTTCCGTCGTCGGTGAAAGCGCCGGGCTCGCGCGACAGGTCGAGGGGGGTGACAGGCGCCGACTCCGGCGAGCGCACGACCTGGCCGCCTCCCGAGCTGGAGGCGCTGAGCAGGCACGCCATCCGCGACCCGACGTCGGCGTTGCCCAGGCGCAGGCTGGGGCCCGTCTCCCCGGGGATGACCTTGCCGTTGCGCAGCCACGCGTAGCCGAAACCGGTGCTCTCGGAGTATCCGACCGGCTGGCAGGTCAGGCGATTGCCGTTCTCAGGGCTGCCGAGGAGGTTCGCGACGCCGGCCGGCTTGGCTCCGGGCAGCCCGGGCGGCGCGGGCGCGACGCCATTGCCATTCATCCCGACGTTGCCCACGGGCGGGTTGTTGCCGGTGATCGCAAACAGCGCCGCTTCCTGGTCGCCGCCTCGGGTGGGCTTGAAGTGTGTGACCAGGGTGCAGGACTCGCCGGGGTTGACGGTCCGCGTGCTGCAGGCGTCGTCGGTCACGAAGAAGACATCAGGTCGGCCGGTGACCACGAGCACCTGCTGGAACTGCAGGGGGGCGTCGCCATCGTTGCCCATGGTCACCGTGCGGCTGGCTTCCTGGCCGATGCCGACGTCGCCAAAGGAGACGGGGTTGGGAGAAACGGTCAGGTGGCCTCCGTTGAGCGGGGTTGCGCTGAGGGGAACGATCAGCGGCGAGCTGCCCGCGTCAGAGGCGATCTCGGCCTGGGCGTTGAAGACCCCCGGTCCACCACCGCCGTCGAAACCGATGCCCATGCCACAGCTCCCGTTGGCATTGATGAGCTGGGTGGCGCAGTTCTGCCCGTACGCCACATAGAAGTGGCCGGCGTCGGGTCCGGTGATCGTGACCGGGGCGACCTGGGTGGACGCCGTGCCGTTCGAGTTCTCGAGGTTCAGCCCCTGCTGCTGACCACCGTAGTAGTAGGGCTGAGGATTGAAGCTCAGCGGATTGGGATTGGCCCGGAGGTCCCCCGTGATTCCGCGTGGGAGCATGCGAGACGCACATAGCGGCTATCGGACCATTGGCGCCCGGACTTGAGCCTCCGAGCCGCGCCAGGTTAGCCACCGGCCGGATTGGGCCCGCGGACCGGGCGCAACGGGCGCACCTCGGCTGCGGCCTCGGGCGGATGCTCCTGCCCGGCCAGCTGGGCGACCGCCCGCTCCAGCGCACCGATCCGGCTCGCCAGCCCGGCGATGGCGTCGGCGATCGGGTCGGGCAGGTGGATCCAGTCGGCGTCCGGCCCTTCCGGCCGGCGCCCCTCGACCCGCACGGGGTGCCCGGGATTGCCGACGACCGTGGAGTTGGGCGGAACGTCGTGAATGACCACGCTGTTGGCGCCGATCTTCGAGCCGTGGCCGATGGTGATCGGACCGAGGAGCTTTGCCCCCGAACCCACGGTGACGTTGTCCTGCACGGTTGGATGGCGCTTGCCGGTGGCAAACCCGGTCCCCCCCAGCGTGACGCCCTGATAGAGCGTCACGTCGCTTCCGATCTGTGCGGTCTCGCCGATCACGACGCCCATTCCGTGATCGATGAAGAAGCCGTCCCCGATCGACGCGTGGGGATGGATCTCGATCCCCGTGAGCATGCGCGTGGCGCTGGCCACCGTGCGGGGAACCATCGGCACCCCGGCCTCGTGGAGCGCGTGGGCGAGGCGGTGGGCGAGCAGGGCGTGCACGCCCGGCCAGGCGGCCAGGATCTCGCCCGGGCCGACGCCGCGCGCCGCCGGATCGCGCTCTTGCGCCGCCGAGATGTCGCGGCGGACCTCGCCAGCCACGCGGGCCAGGGTGCCGAGCCCGAACATCGCTAGAGCGTAGCGACGGCGATGTCACCGTGATCGGGCCGGCGCGCCACGCTCTCGGTCAAGTGAACCCGCTCGGCAGTTGGCTGTCCCTCCTCAAAAGTTCAGCTCGTAGAACAGCGCCCGGGCCTTCTCCTCGCCCTCGATCTGGTTGGCAAACCCGACACTCTCGTAGAGGGAGCGTGCCGCGGTGTCATCCTCGCCCGTCACCACCTCCATGCCGGCGGCGCGTCGCTCGTGAGCCAGCTCGAGGACGGCGGTCATGAGCGCGCGTCCGATGCCCTCACGACGACGGTCGGGAACGACGTAGAGCTCCTCGAGGTAACCGACCGGTTCGTCCGCCCACACGGAACGGCGGAAGGACACCTGGGCGAAGCCGTCAGGGCCCGCTCCCCCCACCAGGTACGTCATCGCGCCGCTCCTGAGGAAGGCGAGCACGCGGCGCGTGAGGACGGCGGTTCCGGGGGTTGGTTCGGAGAACTCGGTATTGAAGTCGTGCAGCATGCGCGCGATCACAGGAGCGTCGTCGTCGCTGGCCCGACGGACCGAGGGGCGCGGCTTGCAGCCAACATGAGAACCGGTGGAAGGGATCATCTACGGCGCAAAGAACGGCGTCGACACATACCGCTCGCCGGAGTCCGGCAGGACGACGACGATCCGGCGCCCCTGCGACTCGGGCCGGCGAGCCACCTCCAGGGCGCCCCACATCGCCGCGCCGCCGGAGATACCGGCCAAGACGCCTTCTCTGCGGGCCAGGAGGCGCGCCGTCTCGATCGCCGCATCATCGTCGACGGCGATGACCTCATCGATCACCTCGCGGTTGAGCACGGCGGGGATGAAGCCCGCGCCGATGCCCTGGATCTTGTGCGGGCCTGGCGCCCGACCGGAGAGGACGGCCGACTGGCTGGGCTCGACGGCGACGACAACGGTATGGGCGTCGCGCTCCTTGAGGACCTCGCCCACGCCGGTGATGGTCCCCCCGGTGCCGACGCCGGCCACGAGCACGTCGACGCGGCCGTCCAGCGCGTCCAGGATCTCGCGAGCCGTCGTCTCGCGATGAACCCGCGGGTTCGCGGGGTTCGAGAACTGGTCGGGGAGAAAGACATCGTCTCGCGCCGACATGGTCCGCGCCGCCTGGACCGCCTCCTCCATCCCCCCCATCGACTCCACCTCGTCGACCTGGGCGCCATAGAGGCGCAGGAGTCCGGCGCGCTCGCGGCTCATGCCCTGCGGGAGCGTGAGCACGAGGTTGTAACCCTTGGCGGCGCACACGAATGCCAGCGCGATGCCAGTGTTGCCGCTCGTCGCCTCCACGATCGTGGTGCGTCCCGGTTCGATGCGCCCCTCGCGTTCAGCCGCCTCGATCATGGCCACGCCGATCCGGTCCTTGACGCTGCCTCCGGGATTGAGCGCCTCCAGCTTCGCAAACAGCTCGACGCCCCTGAGGGCGTCGTCGCCGATCCTCGTAAGCGCAACCATCGGAGTGCTTCCGACATGTTCGGCGATGTCGATCGGGATTTGGACCATTGAGGCCACTGTACCCCGCGCACAGGGGTGCACGTGGTGGCCCGGAGGTCGATCGTTTGGCATCGAGACAGATCTTGCGTGGCTTGTGGCCGAGGGGCGAGGCTCTTACCGTAGGCGTCGCGGCGGGGTGCCGTGTCCTCCGAGCAATGCCCTGCCCTGGGGGCAGTCCCCAGGCGCCCCGCCGCACTGTCTTGCCGAGCGAATGAGGCTCAGATGTAGTACATCGCCGAGCCCGCCTCCCGCGACTCGCGCTCCATGACGTCGGCGATCGTCATGGCGCGCAGGACCTCGCGCGCGGCGCCCGCGGCGTCGGCGAACACACCCTGGGCGTCGGCGCCGAACGCGCCGTCAAGCAGCTCGACGAGCTCGAGCACCGTCACCTCGCTGGGGGGACGGGCGAACGAGTAGCCGCCCTTCACCCCCCGCTGGGAGCGCAGCACGCCTGCGCGGCGAAGGACGGCGAAGAGCTGTTCGAGGAACTGCACGGGGATGTCACGCCGCCGGGCCAGCTCGCCGATGGGGACCGGGGCGCTGTCTCCGCTGCGGGCCAGCTCGGCCAGCGCCAGCAGCGCGTATGGGGACTTGGTGGTGATCGAGATCACGGGCTCGCCCCTACGATGTCAAATCGTATGAGCCCGTGGCAGCGCTCCAACCTGGCCCGCACGATCGGCGCCTTCGCGCCGCCGTTGCTCCTGATGGGGCTCATCTATCTGGCTTCGGCCCAGCCCGACCTCAACTCAGGCCTGGGCGTGTTCGACCTGATCGGCCGCAAGATCGTGCACATGGCCGAGTTCGGGCTGCTGTGGTGGCTGTGGTCGCGCGCTCTGGGCTTCCGGCGCCCGCTCCTCGCGGCCGCGATCGCCCTGGCCTACGCCGCAACCGACGAGTACCACCAGACCTTCGTGGCGGGGCGCCACGGCTCGCCCGTGGACTGGGGAATCGACGCCGCCGGCATCGCCGCCGCCTGGCTGGCGCAGCGCGCGGTGCTGCGCGTCAGATCCAGCCGCGCTGCGTAGCCACGAGCACCGCCTGAGCACGGTCGACGGCGCCGAGCTTGCCGTAGATGTTGTGCAGATGCGTGCGGACCGTGCTCGTGGAGAGCGAGAGCTCGGCGGCGATCTGCTTGTAGACGTTCCCCGTGGCCAGGCGCTTGAGCACTTCGAGCTCGCGGTCTGAGAGGGGGCAGGGATCGATCTGGCGCTGGCGGCCCGTCGTGGGATAGGGCAGCTCGTAGAGGACGTTGCGCAGCTCCGTGGACCCGAGCCCGATCGCCTTCGCGGTCTTGAGCAGCTCCGCCGGAGAGATCGGCGCCCCCTGGGCGTAGTGGGCGAGCATGTCGGCCAAGCGCACGAACACGGCCTCGTCGGCGACGTCTTCCTGGTGGTGGCGCTCGATCGTCGTAGCGATTGACGAGGGCAGTCCCCACCGCCGCGCGAGCACGCCACCCACCAGGGCATGGTCGACACCGAGCTCGCGCCGCTCGCGGTGAATGCGCTCCTCCGGCGTACGAGCGTTCCCGTGCACCTGGGCGGGGTAGCCCGGATAGGCCTGCAGGAGCACGAGCTTGCCGATGTCATGCAGCAGCGCCGTGACCATGAGGCGGTCCCGCTGGTTGTAGCCCACCTCGGTACCGAGGCGATCGGCAGCGCGCTGGGCGGCCAGGGCGTGGAGGCGGAAGTGCTCGGGGGCCACGTCCCACACGCCGCTGCGCTCGAAGAAGTCAAAGGTGCGGGCCCGGCCCGCCAGTGCGCGCACGGCCTCGGGGGAGAGCACCTCGACGGCCTTGACCACGCTGTCGACGTGTCCCCGCGAGGGCCCCTGCACGCGGTTCGCCAACCGCAGGACCGCGATGGCCAGGGCGACGTCGGACTCGACGGCGTCGACGATGTCCGCGGCTGAGGTGTGCTCCTCGGTGAACAGGCGCAGGACGCGATTGCGCGACTCCGCCAGCGCCGGGAATCCCTCGAGCGCCTCGAAGGCCGAAGTGAGGCGGCGACCATGGCCCTCGTTGTGGCGCCGCGCCGAGGCGGCGGCGTCAGGAGGCGGCGGGGTGGTTGACACAGCGGGAGTGGCCACGATCAAAGGGGGCGAAGCGCGAGTGGGGGTCCGCGAGCACGGCTCCGTGCAGGACTGGCCTAGGTATCGGCATCCGTAGGCGTTTCGTTTAGAGGAATCACGAGGCCGGCGCGGCGCCGTCCTCGGCGTGGGCCAGCGCGGCGTCGATTCGGCGCAGCGCCTCATCGCGCCCGAGCAGCGCGAGGCTCTCGAAGATGCCCGGGGAGACCGTCGTGCCGGCGATCGCCACGCGGATCGGCTGAAAGACCTCCTTGGGCTTGACCGCCCGCGCCTCGACGAGTGCCCGCAGCGCGGCTTCGACCTGCTCGACGTCGAATGGCTGTACATCGGCGAGCGCAGTGCGCGCGTCGGCCAGTGCGGGCGCCCCGCCATCGACGATCACGCGCTGGAAGGCGGCCTCGTCGGCCGCCGGCCCGTCGAAGATGAAACCAGTCAGCGGCCAGAAATCGGCCAGCGTCTGCAGCTTCTCGCCCGAGATCGCAACCGCTTCGCGCAGGCCGGCACGGCTGGTGAACGCCTCGAGCCGGCCGGTCAGGTCGTCGAGGTCGAGGTCGCGCAGCTCCCGGCCGTTGAAGCTGCGCAGCTTGCGCTCGTCGAACACCGCCGGTGAGCGCGATATCCGGTCGAGTGAGAATCGCTCCGTGAGCTCGGCGGTGGTGAAGCGGTCGCGCTCGGGATCGAAGCCCGCGCCGAGCAGCGCGATGTAGCTGCGCACGGCCTCCGGGAGATAGCCGGCGTCGCGCAGCGCCTGCACGGAGGCCGCGCCGTGGCGCTTTGACA
>JBBSIW010000016.1:0-14847 GCA_038231895.1 Solirubrobacterales bacterium
CCCTGCGCGGTGAGCTCCTCACGCGCCGTCTGGCAGTAGGGACAGCGCGGCTTGACGTACATGATCCGCTCGTCGGCCATGGGCAAGAGCCTAGAGCAGACCGAGCGAACGGCCGGCGTGGCGTGCGAGGTCGAACAGCGGCGAGGGGATGATGCCGAAGAAGAGCGTCGCGGCGCCGAACACCACGGCCACGACCATGGCCGGAGCGTCGTGGCCCTCGTCGGCCTCCGGCGCACCGCCGGCCATTACCGGCCGCGCGGCCACGTCAGCGCCGGCCCGCTCAACCTGCGTGGCGTCGGACATCCACATGGTGGCCAGCACGCGCAGGTAGTAGGCCAGCGAGATCATCGAACCCACCACGATCAACACGCCGAGCCAGGCGTACCCTCCGTCGACGGCGGCGTCGATCAAATAGAACTTGCCCACGAAGCCAGCAGTGGCGGGGATCCCGGCGAGCGAGAGCATGGCCAGGGTCATCGGCCAGGCCAGCAGGGGCCGGCTCGCGCCGAGGCCCGCCAAGGACTGCATATCGTCGCCGTAGGGCGTTTCGCGCTCGCGAGCCGAGACGACGGCGAAGGCTGCGAGGTTGCTCACCAGGTACACGATCAGGTAGTAGACGGTGGCGTTCAGGCCGAGCCTCGTGGCGACCACCACCCCCGCCAGCAGGTAGCCCGCCTGCGCCACGCCCGACCATGCCAGCAGACGCTTCAGCGAGGATTGGCCCAGGGCGCCGACGTTGCCGACCACGATGGTCACCGCGGCCAGCGCCGCGAGGACCGGCGCCCAGTTCACCGAGGCGTCGATGAGCGCCCCGTCGAAGAAGCGCAGGAAGATTCCGAATGCCGCGGCCTTGGTGGCCACGGCCATGAACGCCGTGATCGGGGTCGGGGCGCCTTCGTAGACGTCGGGGGTCCACTGGTGAAACGGCGCGGTGGAGGACTTGAAGGCCAAGCCGGTGACCACGAGGCCGACGCCGGTCAGCAGCAGCGGGTCTGAGACCACGTCGCCGCGCAGCGCCGCGGCCACGCCGGAGAAGTCGGTGGAGCCGGTGGCGCCGTAGATGAGCGCCAGCCCGTAGAGCAGGGTCGCCGAGCCCACCGACCCCACGACGAGGTACTTGAGGCCCGACTCCAGCGAGGTGGCGCGGCGCAGGTCGGTCGCGCACAGCACGTAGAGGGAGATGGACAGCAGCTCGATGCCCAGGAACAGGGCGACCATGTTCTGCGCCTCGACCAGCACGAGCATGCCCGCCACGGCCGAGAGCAGCAGCGCGTGATACTCACCATGCCCCGCCTCGGCGGCCGCGACATTCCGGAGCGAGAGCAGCACCGCACCCAGCGCAGCGGCGATGAACACGACGTTGAGGATCAGCGCCAGGTCGTCCACGCGCAGCGCGCCGGCGATGATCGACTTGTGCCCATGGAACTGCCAGATCGTCAGGCCCAGGGTCGCGGCCAGGAAGCCACAGGTGAGCCCGGGCACCACGCGCTCGCGCACGGTGGCCGAGCTCATCAGCCCGACCACGAGTACGACGAGGGCGCCTGCGATCAGTGCGATCAGAGGGGAGAGGCCGGCCCAATCGATGTGCGGTCCCTTGAGGGTGGCGAGCGTGGTCACGGCGTACCTCCGGGGCCCCGGCTGGGCGGCACGGCCGGCTGACTCGGCGGGGTCTGCTGGCTCGGCGGCGTGGCCGGCTGGCCCGGCGGTGGAGCCTGCTGGCTGGGCGGCAGCGTGCCCTGCGGCGCGGTCGCCTGGCTGGGCGCGCCGCCCAGGCCGGGCCGTTCAGGCTTGCGCGGCGGGCGCGTCATCGCCTGGGCGGTGCGGATGCTGGCCTTCGCCGCGCTTTCGGATCGATCGAGCGGCAGCTGCGGATAGAGCGCGAGCGCGATGATCACCGCGACGAGGGGAACCACGACCGCGGCGTGCCCGAGGTCGATCTCGCGCGAGGCCACCTTGGGGCCGACCCGGTTGTGCATGGTGCGGATGAACGCGCGCAGCATGTAGACGCTGGCCAGCACGACGCCGGTGAAGGCGACGATGGCGATCACGATCTTCGAGTTGAACACGCCGAGCAGGATCAGGAACTCGCCCATGAAGTTTGCCGAGCCGGGCATGGCCAGGGTGGCGAGCGCGACGATCAGGAACAGGCCGGCGAGAACGGGCGCGCGCAGGGCGATGCCCCCCATGTCGCGGATGTCCTCCGAGCCGCCGGCCCGCAGGGCCAGGAGCGCGATGATGAACAGGAGCGCCGCGGTGACCAGTCCGTGGTTGACCATCTGCAGCAGCGCCCCCTGGGCGCCCTCGGGCCGCAGGGCGAAGATGCCCAGCACGATGAATCCCAGCTGCGCGACGGAGGAATAGCCCACGATCAGCCGCGCGTCGGTCTGGGTGAACGCCATCACCGACCCGTAGAGGATCGACGCCAGGGCGATGAGCAGCAGCAGCGTCTGGAAGTGGACCGAGGCGTCGGGAAAGAGCGGGAGCACGATCCGCAGGAATCCGTACGCGGCGACCTTGGAGAGCACGCCCGAGAACACGGCGAGGACCGGCATGGGCATCGCGCGATAGCCGTCGGGCATCCAGCCGTGAAGCGGGAACAAGGGCATCTTCACCAGGAAGGCGGCCGCGAAGAGCAAGAAGATCCACTCCTGCGAGCCCTTGGGGAGCACCTGCGACTGCAGGTCTGAGAGGGCGAAGCTCAGGTGCCCGCCGCCCTTGGAGGCCAGCACGCCGGTGGCGATCGCGCCGGCCAGCATCAGCAGGGAGCCCACCAGCGTGTAGATCACGAGCTTGGTGGTGGCCGCGACGCGATTGCGGCCGCCCCACGAGCCGATCAGGAAGTAGAACGGGATCAGCATGAGATCGAAGAAGACGACGAACAGCGCCAGGTCCTGTGCGCAGAATGCGCCCAGCACGGCCGACTCCGCCAGCGCGAAGTGAAAGTAGAACAGGCGCGGGTGCTCCCACTCGGTCAGATTCGCCACGGCCATTGCGGCGGCGAAGAGCAGCGCGGTCAGCGCCACCAGGAAGAGGTTGAGCCCGTCCAGCCCTAGCTTGTAGTGCACTCCGAGCGCCGAGATCCAGGTCTCATCGGTCTGGAAGTGCAGCCCGGAAGCGCCCGGGTCATAGGCGAACAGGTAGTAGACGGCGAGGCCGAGCGTCCCCACCGCACCGGCCAAGGCGATCCGCGGACCTACGCGGGCGCCGGCGAGCGCGCCCACCAGCCCGAACGCCAGCGGCGCCCAGATGAGAATCGAGAGCGGAACGCCGCTCACGAGCTGACCAGCAGGAAGTAGAGGGCGATGGCCGCCAGCCCGGCGATCAGCAGGGCGGCGTAGTAGCGGAGGAAGCCGCTCTGCATTCCCCGTACGGCGGCGGACCCGGCACGCACTACGCCCGTGGCCCCGCCGACCAGCAGCCCATCGACCACGACGCGTTCGAAGGTCTGCTGGGCGAAGCGTCCGCACCAAGCCGCCGGTCGCACGAACACCGTGTCGAGCAGCTCATCCCAGTACCACTTGTTCAGCGAGATGCGATATGGCAATCCCAGACGCTCGCGCAGCGACGTCGCGATGCCCGGCCGCTGCACCCAGATGCGATAGGCGAGCGCGATACCTGCCAGGCCCAGGACCGCGCTGAGCACCAGCCCGATGATGAGCAGGCTGTCGGGCGGCTCGCGGAGCTGCTCGGCAAGCGAGGAGTCGGCGAACGTGGGTTCCAGGAACTTGTCGACCAGCTTGGTGACGTGGGGCACCTGGACGAAGCCGCCGACCACCGCGCCCACCGCCAGCGTGCCCATGGCCACCTTCATGGGCCACGAGCGCTCGGCGATCCAGTGCTCAGGCCCCGCGAAGCCCACGTCGGTGTCCTCCTCCTCACCCGTCGCGGGGTTCGTCGGGGTCTCGGCGTGGTGCAGGTGGCCGTGCTCGAGCTCGCGAGCCTCGGGGGAGGGCTCGCCGTGAAACGCTCGAAAGATCATCCGAAATGTGTACAGCGCGGTGAGGAAGGCGGAGATGTAGCCGACCACGTACAGCGCCCAGTGCCAGCCGCCGCGGTCGGCGGTGAGCAGGAGGATCTCGTCCTTGGAGAAGAAGCCCGAGAACGGCGGCACGGCGGAGAGCGAGAGGCCACCCAGCAGGAAGCAGACGTAGGTGAAGGGCAGCGCCTTGCGAAAGCCCCGCATTCGATCCAGCGACTGCTCGCCGGCCATCGCAGCGATGATCGAGCCGGCGGCCATGAACAGCAGGGCCTTGAAGAAGGCATGCGTGAAGAGGTGAAACAGGCCGGCGGCGTATGCCCCCACCGACACGCCCATGACCATGTAGCCGATCTGGGACATGGTCGAGTAGGCGATCACGCGCTTGATGTCGGTCTGGGTGAGCGCGATCGTCGCCGCCATGAACAGCGTGAGGCAGCCGATGATCGCCCCCACGGCGGCGGCGGCGGGCGCACGTTCGAACAGGGGATGCATGCGGGCGATCAGATAGACGCCCGCGGTGACCATGGTCGCCGCGTGGATGAGCGCCGAGACCGGGGTCGGCCCCTCCATGGCGTCGGGGAGCCAGGTATGCAGCGGCACCTGCGCCGACTTGGCGAACGCGCCCACCAGCAGGAGGATGCACCCCGCCACCAGGTCGGCGTCGTTGTGGGCGAACACGTCGGGGGCGTGCTCAAAGGTCTTGAGGAAGTCCAGGGTGCCGGTGTGCTTGAAGATGAAGTACGTCCCGAGCACGAGCCCGACGTCGCCGATCACGTTGATGACGAACGCCTTGAGGCCCGCCTGCGTCGCCGTCGTGCGGCGATACCAGAACGAGATCAGCAGATAGGAGGCGGCGCCCACGAACGCCCAGCCCACGACGAGGATCGCGAAGTTGCCGGCCAGCACCAGCAGCAGCATCGAGAAGACGAAGAAGTTGAGATAGGCGAAGAAGCGGGCAAAGCCGCGGTCGGAGAAGAGGTAGGTCACCGAGTAGAGGTGGATCAACATCGAGACCCCGCTGATCACGAGGATCATGAAGATCGACAGCGGGTCCACCAGGATCGTGAGCTTCGCGTCGACGCCGACCGTGTTGGCGTAGTCCCACGCCGTCGAAGTGACCTGCCGGTGCTCCGGCGAGCGGCCCTGGATGGCGATGATGGCGCCCACCGCCGAGGCGAACGATGCCGCGATCGCGGCTGTCCCGATCCAGCCGGGGCTGCGCCCGGGGAGCACTCGCCAAGCCAGCGAGATGACGAGCGTTCCCGCGAGCGGGAAGGCGAGCACCAGCCAGCCCCACGTGGTGGGGCTCACCCCTGGAGCTCCCGCAGCTCGTCCACGTCGATCGGCAGTCGGCGGCGGTAGATGGCCACGATCAGCCCGAGGCCGACCGTAACCTCACAGGCGGCCACCACCATCACGATCAACGCGAAGATCTGCCCGTCGCCGTTGCCGTGCATCCGCGCGAAGGCGATCAGGGCGAGGTTGCCGGCGTTGAGCATGAGCTCGAGGCAGAGCAGGATCACGAGCGGATTTCGCCGCAGGAGCACGCCGGCGGCTCCGATGCAGAACACGAATGCCGAGACGACCAGGTACCAGCCGATCGCCACGGCTCACGCGCCTCCGCCGGGCGTACCGGCCGGCTCGCCCTCGACTTCCAGCTGCTCCTTGTGCGGCTGGGTCGGAAGCGGCTGGATGCGCCCGGCGGACTCGGCCGTCGTCCCCGTGCCGATCGGGCGCAGCACGCTCAAGAAGGGCTTGCCCTCGGGCTCCTGGCCAACGAGCCCGGCTCGACGGCGCGCCAGGATCACCGCGCCGACCGCCGCGACGAGCAGCAGGTAGGAGGCGACTTCGAAGGCGAGCAGGAACTTGGTCAGCAGGAGCTGGCCGATCTGCGCCGGCGATCCGAAGCCCGCCGCCAAGGGCGCGCCCTCGCTGCTGATCCCCTTCAGTCCCGATCCCAGCACCGCGATGCACAGCTCCACCGCCAGCACGCCCGCGAACAGGGGCGCCGCGGTGCGCAGCGTCGAGCCAGAGGCGCTCAGGGGAGTGTCCTGCCCGCCGATGTAGGCGACCACGAACATGTAGAGGACCATCACTGCGCCGGCGTAGACCACCACTTGCGCCGCCGCCAGGAACTCCGCATGCAGCAGCAGGAACAGGGCGGCGAGTGAGAGCAGGTGAAAGACGAGTGAGAGGACCGTGTAGAACGGGTTGCTCAGGGCGATGACGCCCATCGCCCCCGCGATGGCGCCAACGCCCGCGATGAAGAAGAAGACCTCGCTCACTCACCCTCCGCGCGCAGCGGCGTCCGCTCCAGCGGCTCGTCGAGCAGCATCTCCTTGGTGAAGATGAGGTCGCCGCGGTTGTAGTCCGAGAGCTCGTAGTCGTGGCCCATGGTGATCGCGTCGAACGGGCAGGCGACCTCGCAGTAGCCGCAGAAGATGCAGCGGCTCATGTTGATCTCATAGACCGCGGCGTAGCGCTCGCCGGCCGACACGCGCACCTCGGGCGTGTTCTCGGCCGCCACCACCCGGATGCAGTCCGCCGGACAGGCGGCCGCGCACAGGGAGCAGCCGACGCACTTCTCCAGGCCCGTGTCCTCGAAGGTGTGCAGCTTGTGGCGCCCGCGGAAGCGAGGGTAGACGGGAACCTTCTCCTCTGGATACTGGAACGTGGTGGGTCCTTCGACGATGCGCCCAAAGGTCGTCTTCAGGCCCCGCAGCGTCTCGCCGAAGGCACGGTAGAGGCCGCCGCCGCCACCGGGATCGGGGCCGCGCTGCACTTCGATCACGTCGTCTCCGGGACTCCAGGTCATCAGTGGGTCACCACCACGAGGATTGCGGTTACGAGGGCATTGACGGTGGCCAGGGGCAGGAGGATCTTCCACCCGAAGCTCATCAGCTGGTCGTAGCGCAGACGGGGAACGGTGGCGCGGATCCAGATGAAGAGCAGGACGAAGAGGAACATCTTGGCCAGCACCACAAAGGGCTCGACCCAGCCGGGCGGGTCGATGCCGAACGGCAGCAGCCAACCGCCGAGGAACATCGTCACCGCGATGCCCGAGATCACGAGGATGTTCAGGTACTCGGCGAAGTAGTAGGACGCGAAGCGCCCGCCGCCGTACTCGGTGTTGTAACCGCCCACGATCTCGGCGTCAGCCTCGGCCAGGTCGAACGGCGTGCGGTTGGCCTCGGCGAACCCTGCGACCAGGAAGATCAAGAAGCCGACGAACTGCGGAATGAAGTACCACATGCCGGCCTGGGCGTGGACGATCCCGGTCAGCGAGAGGGTGCCGGCGGTCATCACCACCCCGACCAGCGACAGGCCGAGCGAGACCTCGTAGGAGATGAGCTGGGCGGCGGAGCGCATCGCCCCGAGGAACGAGTACTTCGAGCCCGAGGCCCAGCCGCCGAGCATGAGCCCGTAGAAGGCGATCGCCCCGAAGGCGAAGGCGTAGAGCGGACCGATCGAGACGTCGAGGCCGTACAGGCCCACCTTGGTGCCGAAGATGTCGTGCGTGTCGCCGAAGGGGATGATCGCGAAGGCGGCCACCGCGGTGATGATCGAGATGATGGGCCCCAGCGCGAAGAGCAGCCCGGTCGACGTCGAGGGGCGGAACTGCTCCTTGGTCAGGAGCTTTCCGATGTCGGCCAGCGGCTGGAGCATGCCGTAGGGGCCGACGCGGTTGGGCCCGTAACGGCCCTGGAAGCGCCCGAGCAGCTTGCGTTCGACGACGAGGATGACCGGGACGAGCTGCAGACCGACGGCGAACACGACGACCCCCTTGACCAGCTGCACCCAGGCGGGCTCGTAGTAGTTCACGACCGCGAGTCCGATCACGGCCGCCGGACCTGTACGAGTCGTTGCTCCCCGTCGGTGAGGATGTTGACGGGCTCGGTCGCCGTGGCCTCCTCGAGGAAGACCG
This sequence comes from Solirubrobacterales bacterium, assembly GCA_038231895.1. Lineage (GTDB taxonomy): Bacteria > Actinomycetota > Thermoleophilia > Solirubrobacterales > Solirubrobacteraceae > JALYZC01. The sequence goes on from JBBSIW010000016.1 coordinate 7,905, forward strand.
TCCCGGCGGGCAGGTTCGCCCGCACGGCGGCGATGGCATGCACGCTGGCCCCATCATGGACGACCTCCACCGGCTCCCCGTGCTCGACGCCCAGGCGCTCGGCGTCGGTGGGCGAGAGCTCGGCGCGCTGGCGTGCGGCCAGGAACTTCAGCGAGGGCGAGATCTCGACCTCCTTGGCTGCCCAGATCGAGCGGAAGGTGCCCAGACGCAGCGCGCCATTCGCCGCCGGCGCGGCCGGGAGGGGCTCGAGGTCGAACGGCCCCGGGGCGCCCTCGGGCATGGCGCTCGCGGCTACGCGCTCCTGCCAGCGCACTCCGCGGCCGCCGATGTCCTCGAGGGTGAGCCGGGCATAGAAGGGCACCGCCTCGACGACCTGCCCGGTGGCCATCTCGCCGGTGAGCACGCCGAGTCCGTGGCCGATGCGCTCGGCCAGCTCGGCGAGCACGCGCCACTCGCTGCGCACCTGACCCGGGTTTCCGATCGCCGGTCGCAGGCGCTGGAGGCGGCCGTCGGGATGGGTGACGGTGCCCTCCTTCTCGGCATAGGACTCGGCCGGGAACACCACCGTGGCGTATCTGCGGACGGTCTCGGTCATCGTCGACTCGTGGGCGATCACCGTCGCCTGCTCGAGCGCGCGCTCCCACAGGGTCCGGTCGGGGTGGGTGCGCAGGGGATCCGCATGGAGCAGGTAGAGCGTGGAGAGCTCGCCATCGGCCAGGCCGGCTGCGATGCCGGCCGCCGGCCGCCCGGCCGTCTCGACAGCCTGCAGGCCGGGGCCGGCGTCGGGCAGGACGCCGACCTCGGCCAGGCCGCGTCCGTTGGCGCCGGCGGGGATGCCGAGCAGGCCCGCGCCCTGGGGGCCATGCAGGCCGAGGCGGCGCGCGACGTTGAGCAGCGCCCGCGCGGCGTGCGCACCGCCCGGTCCGTCGGTGAGTCGCTCGCCCCACAAGATGACGACGTCCTCGCCGGCCTCGGAGAGCAGCGTCGCCAGCGTGCGCACCTCATCGACCGCAAGTCCGGCCGCCGCGGCGAGCGCTCCGAGGTCACCGCCGCTGCCCAGCGCGGCGTCCAGCGCCGCCAGCAGCGCGCCTCCGGCGCCCGGTGCGATGCGCACGGAATGCTCGGCGTTGCTGTCGAGCGTGCTCGGCCGGCCGGTGGCGATCGCCAGTCGCATCCCGTTGCGGCGTACGCCCTTGCGCAGCCGCAGGTCGAGGATGGGAGCGTCGTCGACGGGCTCGCAGTCCAGGACCAGCACCGCGTGGGCGAACTCGAGGTCGGGCACGGTGGCCGCCAGTGCCGGCGCCGCGAGCGCCTGGCGCAGCGCCAGCGGGAGCGGCGTGCCGGCTCGCGAGTCCAGATGAGGGGAGCGCAGGCCCTCGCGCAGCAACCGCCCCAGCAGGAAGCCCTCCTCGTTGGTGGTCTCCCCGCCGGCGAGACCGGCGGCCTTGCCGGCGGCGCCGGCCAGGGCGGACGCCGCCGTCTCGAGCGCCCGGTCCCACCCGACCGCGCGCAGCTCGCCGCCCTCGCGCACCATCGGCTCGACGATGCGCTCGTCGACGTGGATGGCCTGGTAGGCGAACCGGCCCTTGTCGCACAGCCAGCCGTCGTCCACGTCCTCGTGGTCGCGGGCCAGCACACGCAGGACGCGCTCGTCGCGCACGGTGAACTCGACGTTGCACTGCGCGGGGCACAGCGTGCAGATCGAGCCTCCGCCCTCGACCTCCCACGGCCGGGCGCGAAAGCGGTAGGCCCGCGAGGTCAGCGCGCCGACGGGGCAGAGCTCGATGATGTTGCCGCTGAACGGCGCCACGTAGGGATGCCCGTCGAACGTGCCCACGAAGGAGTTCGCGCCTCGCTCCAGGAGCACGAGCTGGTAGTCCTCGGATATCTCCTGGGAGAAGCGCACGCAGCGGTAGCAGACGATGCAGCGCTCGCGGTCGATCGCGATCAGCGGCGAGAGCTCGAGCGGCTTGACGAAGTGGCGCTTGGGCTCGATGAACCGCGACGTGCCGGCGCCCCAGCCGAACGTGATGTCCTGAAGCGGGCACTCTCCCCCCTTGTCGCACACGGGGCAGTCCAGCGGGTGGTTGATGAGCAGGAACTCGACGACGCCCTCCTGCGCATCTCGGACCCGCGCGGTCTGCGTGTGCACGACCATCCCGTCCTTGACACCCGTCGAGCACGCCGTCTGGAGCTTGGGAATGCCCTCGACCTCGACCAGGCACATGCGACACGCGCCCACCGGGGCCCCCAGCTTGGGCTCGTAGCAGAAGTAGGGGATCTCGACGTCGCCGTACTTGGCGCCGTCGACCAGCATCGCGTTCTCGGGCGCCTGGATCTCGCGTCCATCGATCGTCAGCGTGATCATGCGCTGCTCTGGCCGGGGCATCGGGGTGGCTAGTCTTCCGCGTCGGCGGTCGAGGGGTAGGGCCCGGGCTCGGCGCCGGCTACGCCGACCAGCGCGCTGGGCTCGGGCACGGGGCCGCCGTCGGCCTCGGCCCGTGCGCGCTCGATGTGCGCCTCGAACTCGTCGCGGAACTTCTTGATCATCGAGCCGATCGGCATCGCCATGGAGTCACCCAGCACGCACAGGCAGTTGCCGATGATGCGCTCCTGCACGCCCGCCATGATCTCCAGGTCCATTGGCGTGGCCTCCCCGCGCTCGATGCGCTCGAGCATCTTCACCGTCCAGTTGGTCCCCTCCCGGCAGGGCGTGCACTTGCCGCAGGACTCGTGGCGGTAGAACTTGGCCACCTTCAGGGCCACGTCGAGCACGGCGTTTGAGTCGTCGATCACGATGATCGAGCCCGAGCCGAGCATCGAGCCGGCCTTGGCCATGGAGTCGAAGTCATAGGGAAGGTCGAGGTCGTCCCCGGTGAGGATCGGCGCCGAGGAGCCGCCCGGAAACCAGAACTTGACCTCGCGCCCCTCCGGAGGCCCGCCCGCCAGTCCATAGATGATGTTGCGCGAGGGCGTGCCCAGCTCGACCTCGTAGTTGCCCGGACGCTGCACGTTGCCCGACACCGAGACGACCTTCGTCCCCCGCGAGCCCTCCACGCCGTGCTTGGTGAAGCCCTCGACCCCCAGCCTGATGATGTGGGGCACGTTGCACAGCGTCTCGACGTTGTTGATCAGCGTCGGGCCCTGATAGAGGCCCTGGTTGGCGGGGAAGGGCGGCTTGAGCCGAGGGCTTCCGCGCTTGCCCTCCAACCCGTCGAGCAGCGCCGTCTCCTCGCCGCAGATGTAGGCCCCGGCGCCCCGGTGCACGACAAGGGTGATCGTGTGCTCGGAGTCGAGGATGCGCTCACCGGCGTAGCCTGCCTCGTAGGCCTCGGCGACGGCGGCCTCGAGGATGTCGGCCTGAAAGTCGTATTCGCCGCGGATGAAGATGAACGCGCGGTTGGCCCCCGCCGCGTAGGCGCCGATCATGATGCCCTCGATGAGCTGGTGGGGATTCTTCTGCATGAGCTCGCGATCCTTGAAGGCGCCGGGCTCTGACTCGTCGGCGTTGCACACCAGGTACTTCTCCATGTCGGTCTTGGGCAGGAAGGAGGCCTTCTTGCCCATCGAGAACCCGGCGCCGCCGCGCCCGCGCAGGCCCGACTCGACCAGCGTGTCGAGCACCTCGTCGCGGGTCATGGCAAGCGCCTTGGGCAGCGAGCGGTATCCGCCGCGGCGCTCGTAGACCTCCAGGGTGTTGAGCCCCTCCTCGTCGATGTTCTCGAACAGGAGGGCGGTCACGAAGGGTCTCCTTGTGGCACGACCTTGCGATGGCGCAGCTGCTTTGCGTCGAGCACCGGGCGGTCGGCCTTGATGTCATCTCGCACGGTGACCGCGTCGCCCGGCGCGAGCGGCCCGATGTAGGTGCCGTCGACCGAGGCCATGGGCGCGATGTCACAGGCGCCTAGGCACTCGAACGTGCGCAGGTTGATGTCGGGATCCTCGCCGATCGCCTCCTGAAAGGCCTCGTAGAGCTCCTCGGCGCCGTTGAGCGAGCACGAGATGTTGGTGCACACGTAGACGGCGTGGGTCCCCTTGGGCTCGGTCTCGAGCATGTCGTAGAACGTGGTGAGCGCGGCCAGGTAGGCCGGGGTCACGCGCATCACGCAGGCGACCTGATCGACTGCCTCGGGAGAGCAGTAGGTGTGGTGGTTCTGGGCGGCGCGCAGCGCGGGCAGCGCGGCCGAGCGGCGGTCGGGGTAGCGCGACATGTACTCCTCGATCTGGGCTCGCAGCTCGGGAGGCACGGGCGTGGTGGCGGGATCGGGGATCTGCGCCGGGTCCTTGGTCAGGTCGACCGCGTCATCCCAGCCCGGCACGCGGGAGCCGTGCTCGAAACGCACGACGTCGCGGGTCATCGATCGATCCCGCCCAGGATGGGGTCGAGCATGCCCAGCGTGGCGACGAGATCTGCGATGTAGCCGTCCTTGACCATCTCGGGCAGCGCCTGGAGGTTGACGAACGAGGGATCGCGCATGTGCACCCGCGCCGGCTTGCCGGAGCCGTCCGCGCGCACGAAGCAGCCCAGCTCGCCGCGCGGGCCTTCGATCGGGTAGTACGTCTCGCCCGGCGGCACACGGAAGCCCTCCGTGACCAGCTTGAAGTGGTGGATGAGGGCCTCCATCGAGGTGGCCAGCTCGTGGCGCGGCGGCAGCGCGACCTTGCGGTCGTCGGTGATGTACGGCCCCTCGGGCAGTCCATCGAGCGCCTGCTCGATGATCCGCACCGACTCCACCATCTCGGCCATGCGCACGCGGTAGCGGTCGTAGTTGTCGCCGACCGTCCCCACCGGGACCTTGAAGTCGAAGTCCTCGTAGGAGGAGTAGGGAGTTGCCTTGCGCAGGTCCCACGGGTTCCCGGCCGCGCGCAGGAGCGGTCCGGTCACGCCGAGCTCCAGCAGCCTTTGCTCGTCGCACATGCCGGTGTTGCGCAGACGCCGCAACACGATCTCGTTGCGATCGAGGATCGCCGCGTACTGGTCCACGCGCGTGGGCATGTCGTCGGTGAATGCACGCACGCGCGCCTCGAAGCCCCGCGGGATGTCCTCGAAGACGCCTCCGACCTGGATGTAGCGCGTGTGCATGCGCTGGCCCGATGACATCTCGAACAGGTCGAGGATCTTCTCGCGCTCGCGAAAGCAGTACCAGAACATCGAGATCGCGCCGAGGTCCAGCGCCGACGTGCCAAGCCACACGAGGTGGGACATGATGCGGTTGAGCTCCATGTGGATCACCCGCAGGTACTGTGCGCGCTTGGGCACTTCCACGCCCACGAGCGTCTCCACCGCGCCGCAGAACGCCATCGCGTTGAAGTAGTAGGCCAGGTAGTCCATCCGCTCGACCACCGGGATGACCTTCCAGTAGGACTTGTCCTCGGCGGTCTTCTCGATCCCGGTGTGCACGTAGCCGATGATCGGCTTGATGTCGCGCACCACCTCGCCCTCCAGCGTGGCCAGCAGCCGCAGCACGCCGTGCGTCGCCGGGTGATGGGGTCCGATGTTCAGGGTCAGCAGCTCGCGCTCGAGCCCGTCGTCGCCTGGAACCGCCTCGGGCTCGAGCGGCGAGAGCGTGATGCTCTCCTCGAGCTTGCGGTAGTCCCGCGCCTCGGTGCTCATTCGTACCACCGAGGCATCTTGTCCTCGTTGTAGGTGAAGAGGATGGGCTCACCGCCCACCGGGAAGTCGCGGCGCTGGGGAAAGCCCTCGTAGTCCTCGGGCATGAGGATGCGCCGCAGGTCGGGGTGACCGTGGAACACGACCCCGAACATGTCGAAGACCTCGCGCTCCTGGAAGTCCGCCCCGGCCCACACGTCGACGACCGACTCGAGCTCGGGGTGCTCGGTGTGCACGCGGACCTTCACGGTCAGGCGGTCGACCCGCTCCATGTCGAGCAGCTCGTAGTCGACGCCGAGGCGAGGCTCTTCGGGGTAGTAGTCCAGGCCGTGCAGGCTGGCGAGGAAGTTATAGCCGCGGCCGCGCAGCCATGTCAGGGTGGGCTTGACCCGGGCCCGGTTGACGATCAGCGTCGCCCGGTCGCGAAAGAACAGCGTGTCCACCGTGACCTCGGAGTCGGCGTCGCGAAGGTCGTGGGCCAGCAGCTCGAGGCCGGTCGCGTCAGGCACCCTCGGTGTCCCCCGCGCCGAACACGTTGACCACGTCGACGTCGGGCTCGGCGCCGACCACCTCCTCGGTGCCAACGGCCTCATAGCGCGACCGCCACCCCTCCTCGGCATTGCCCTGGATCTGCGCGCGCAGCCGCAGGATTCCGTGCATGAGCGCCTCGGGCCGCGGCGGGCAGCCGGGAACGTGCACGTCGATGGGCATGAACTTGTCAGCCGGCACGAGCGCGTAGTTGTTGAACACGCCCATGGACGAGCAGCACGCCCCCATCGAGATCGCCCACTTGGGCTCGAGCATCTGGTCGTAGAGGCGCCGGATGACCGGCGCCATCTTGATCGAGACGCGGCCGGAGAGGATGAGCAGGTCGGCCTGCCGGGGCGAGGCGCGCAGCGCCTCGAAGCCAAATCGCGCCACGTCCACGCGCGCACCGATCATCGACATGAACTCGATCGCGCAGCAGGCGAGGCCGAAGGTGAGCGGGAAGATGGCGTTGCCTCGGGCCCAGGCCACGGCCTTGTCCACCGTGGTGGTGAGCACCGCCTCCTCCACGAACTGGTCGAGCTCGGGCCCCTCGAGGTCGCCCCGGAGCATGTCCCGCGCGCGCAGCTGGCGGACGCGGAAGTCATCGCCGCCTTCGAGCTTCTCCCGTTTTATCTCCAATTCAGGGCTCCTCGGCGCCAGACGTAGACGAAGGCCACCGCGAGCAGCGCCACGAACACGATGATCTCAGCCAGCGCGAAGGCGCCAAACGCCTTGAGCTGCACCGCGACCGGGTAGAGGAAGATGACCTCGATGTCGAAGAGGATGAAGAGCATCGCCACCAGG